>JBKAGC010000058.1:0-16914 GCA_046290215.1 Pseudomonadales bacterium
TACTATTCGTTATTAGTTCCGGCCCAGAGGCCTTTGGCCTTTAAGTAAGTGAACAGTCTGCCAAGGTTGCTATCCACCTCGGTCATCAATCCAAAGTACGAGGCTTTCATGCGGGCAAGTTTCCGGGCGTCCAATGGCGCGCTGGAGTATTTTTTAGTCAGTTCATATTGCAGCCAGGGATGTTGTTTTGCCTCTAACTCCCGTGACTCAGCCCGGGTGTACTGTTCCAGGGTTTTAGGGTCGTACATCTCATTATAGGGCTCTGGCGCAACCCAGGGCGGATGGGGCCGGAGCAAGGATAAATGCACGCAAAAACCCAGGTCAGGATGCTGCTTTTGGAAGTTCTCCAAATAGTCAGTAACTTGATCCACCATAAACCAGGTATCGTGATGCTCAGCGGGTACGGTTAATGGCGCAGGATGCGCCGCCCCTTCTTCATATTCAGCGCCCCGTTTGCCGGTGTAAAGCTGGTAAGTGTTGGCTGGGATTTCATAACCTCTGTCTGCTAACCAGTTTGCCCAGGCCTCGGGATAAGTGCCCATCATACAAACGGGGTTGATGCCCGGTAGGGGGCCTTCATAAGAGGTCAGGATGGGATCGTCCGGGGCAAATTGTCGTGGATCGTTGGCGGTATCCGTATAGCCAAATAACACCGGATCGTAACCGGCCTTGCGGACTTCTAAAGCCCAATTGGTGTGCCTCGCGTCCAACGGTGTGCCGTTGGTACAAGCGCGGTGGTTTTGTAAATACATGCCGGTGTGGATGCTGGCGCGGGAAGGCGCGCAAGGTACGGCCTGGGCATAGTGATTGGTGAATATCACGCCGTCAGCCGCCAACTTGTCGAGGTTGGGGGTTTGTACGAGATGGCCGAGACTAGAAAGACACTCACCGCGCCATTGATCCGCGGTGATAAAAAGGATGTTCTTGTTAGCCGTTGCCTGCCTGGCTACTGGTGGCTTGCTTGAGGGCATGGGTTAAGGTTTGCTCCTGAATTTGCGTCTGCCAGAGATCATAATAAACCCCCTGGGCCCTTAGAAGCTCGTCATGGGTGCCTTGTTCCGCCAGAGAGCCATCTTTTAAGACAAATATCTGATCAGCATGGGCAATGGTGCTGAGGCGGTGAGCAATTAAGATGGTGGTGTGGTTTTTCGAGACTGCATCAATGGCTTCCATAATGGCTTGCTCAGAGACGGAGTCTAATGACGACGTGGCCTCATCAAAAATCAGGAAGGTGGGATGCTTAAGGATTGCCCGGGCAATGGCCACACGCTGCTTTTCACCGCCGGACAGTTTTAAACCTCGTTCACCCACTATCGTTTCGAGTTTGTCCGGTAGGCGCGCCACCAGCTCCGTGAGATTAGCCAGTGTAACCGCTTCATTTACCTCGGCCTCGGTTGCTGCTGGATTGCCGTATTGAATGTTTTCGAACAGGGAGGCGTTAAATAAAGTCGCGTCCTGGGGTACGACACCAAACGCGCGGCGCAAATCATCTAGCTTAATGTCTTTGATATTGTGGCCATCAACGCGAATGGCACCCCGGTCAACATCGTAAAAGCGGAATAACAGCCGGGCGATGGTGGATTTACCGGCACCACTAGGCCCGACAATGGCAACCTTTTGTCCCGGTTCAATGGTCAGGCTGAGGTTGTGTAAGATCTGGCGGTTTTGTGAGTAGCCAAAGTCTACCTGGTCAAGTTCTATTCTGCCTTCAGCTTTAATCAAGGGCAGGGCGTTTTCTTGATCCGTGATGGTGGCCTCGGTATTCAATATATCGAACATGTTTTCCACATCGGTGAAGCAACGTTTTAGCTCGCGATAAATACCACCAAGTTGATTAAGGGGCAAAAATACTTGCACGGCGAACGCGTTGATGGCAACGAGATCCCCTACCGTCAGTTGGCCTTCAACCACCTGCCAGGCGGCCAGCAACATCATGCCGAACATCCCAGCATGGACGAAAAACGACTGGCCTGCGTTAAGTCCGGCGAGAGAGTAGCGATTGCGCCGCCGGGCATCTTCCCAAACGGTGAGGTCGGCGTCGTAACGCTCGGCCTCAACTTGTTCGTTGCCAAAATATTTCACTGTTTCGTAGTTGATCAAACTGTCCACGGCGCGGGTATTGGCGCTGGAGTTAGCATCATTGGATTCCCGAATAAACGGCGTGCGCCAGGCGGTGACTTTGACGGTGTAGTAGCTGTAGAAAACTACCGCGCCTAAAACAATGGCACCATAGGTCCAGTGATAAACCGTAAACAGCACAATGGCGACGCCGCCGACGCCGAGAAACATATTGAGAATTTGAAACGTCAGAATGCGCAGGAGGGCGGCGATCGCTGAGACACCCCGATCCATATCCCTGGAAATACCGCCGGTGCGTCTCGACAAGTGATAATCCAAATCCAGATTGTGCAGGTGTTTAAGCACCCGTAGGCTGACCCGGCGCATGGCGCGCACGGTAACTGTTCCGTACACCGCCAGGGTGAGTTCCCGCAGGGCGCCGCTCATAAAACGAATAAACACATAAGCCGCAACCAGCGCCATGGGTAGAGCGAGCAGTTGGACTTTTTCGCTGCTTAAGCCATCAACAATGTGCTTAAGCAAAAAGGGCAAGGTCAGGGTAGCGGCGTTGACGGCGACTAGCACCCCAAGGGCGAGCAGGATCCGCACCCGGTATTCGGAGAAAAACGGCACCAGCAGGCGCAAGGTTTTCCAATCCTCGGCAGACAGGAAAAACGCAAAACGTTTGCGGTTGGCAGCCCCTGGACGATCCAGTGGGGCATGGATGGTGCGTTTGCTATCGATGAGTTGGTCTTCGCGTTCGGAGAGGCTTCAAACTAGAGTTGATACGCTGATTGGTCAAGGGGGGATTGCCCAGACCCGCTGTACCTTCGGTATTGGCTGCTTTTAATAAGTCCTTTGGTAGATGAACAAAAGGCGAATTTTTGCTTTAATCGCGCCCTGTTTTTATAGGCCGTTTGGAAATCCTCGTGAAAAAAGTAGATGCAGTGGTAGTCGGTGCCGGTTTTGCCGGTATGTATATGATGTATCGCTTGCGCGAGGCAGGCCTTGAGGCCCAGGGATTTGAGCGCGGTGATGATGTAGGTGGTACCTGGTATTGGAATCGTTATCCTGGGGCCCGCTGCGATATTGAAAGTATGGAGTACTCCTATGAGTTCAATGAGGCGCTTCAGCAGGAATGGCAGTGGTCAGAGCGGTATGCACCGCAACCGGAAATTCTCAAGTACGCCAATCATGTGGCGGATCGCTTTGAATTGCGTCCTCATTATCAGTTCGATACCTCAGTGGAAAGCGCAGAGTACGATGAGCAAAGCAATCGTTGGCTTGTGAAAACCACTCGCGGCGATGAAGTTTCTGCCCGTTACTGCATTATGGCGACCGGCTGCTTGTCCTCAACGAACCTGCCGGATTTTCCGGGTTTAGATGATTTTCGCGGTGACTGGTATCACACTGGTTTGTGGCCGAAAGAGGGCGTGGACTTCACGGGTAAACGTGTTGCGGTGGTGGGTACTGGCTCATCAGCGATTCAGTCGATCCCGGTCATTGCGCAACAAGCTGGCCATTTAACTGTGTTTCAACGCACAGCCAACTTTTCAGTACCGGCTCACAACGGCGATTTGTCGCCTAAGTTCGTTGCGCAAATCAAGTCAGACTACGCGGGTTTTCGCGAGCAGAACCGGCAAACTTTTGGTGGCTTTGGCGGTCGATTCCGGCGCAACGAAGACAGCGTACTGGAGGCTGATGATGAGCTGCGGCAAAAGCGCTTCGACGAAGCATGGGCCCGGGGTGGATTCCAGTTTCTAAACGCGTTTATGGATATTGGCGCCAGTGAGGAGCACAACAAGTTCGCCGCAGATTACGTTCGCGGCAAGATTCGTGACCTCGTTGAAGATCCTGAAACGGCAGATTTGCTTTGCCCCGACCAGGTAATCGGCTGTAAGCGGCTGTGCGTGGATACCGGTTACTTTGAGACTTTTAACCGCGACAATGTGGATCTGGTGAGTGTCAAAGACCACCCCATTGAGCGGATCACCGAGCGGGGCCTGGTTACAGGGGGTAAAGAGTATGAGTTTGATGTGATCGTTTTCGCCACCGGGTTTGATGCCATGACCGGCTCCCTGTTGAGTATGGACATTAGAGGCCGCGACGGCCTAACCCTACAAGAAAAGTGGCAAGCAGGCCCGCGAACCTATCTTGGTTTGCAAACACACGGCTTTCCGAATTTGTTTACCATTTCCGGACCAGGTAGTCCTTCCGTACTAACCAATATGCTTGTCTCGATCCAACAGCACGTTAATTGGATTATCGCCTGTATCAAGCATTTGAAATTCAATGAGATGAATTACATTGAGGCAACCTTGCAAGCTGAGGATGACTGGGTGGATCACAACAATCAGCTCGCGGCACCGACACTATTTCCTTCCTGTAACTCGTGGTATCTAGGCGCAAACGTCCCAGGTAAGCCGCGAGTATTTATGCCTTATGTGGGTGGCTTTCAGTTCTATTCTGAGCGTTGCGCAGAGGTTGCGGCCAATGGTTATGAGGGATTTGCTATGACGCGACGCGCCTAGAAATGCGTTGCGTCAATGCGTGTTAAGAGGCGGTTCCTCGTCGAACAGACGTTGATAGGCCCGGTACAGTTGGTCGGGAGACTCATAGCCATAGTCCGCCACGCAATCGGAGTAGCGGCGGCCAAAGTTTAACAAGTCCTGACGGATGCGATTGAGCTTATAACTCGAGATAAACTGCCGTGGACTAAAACCTGTTTGCTTCTTAAAGAAATGCGTCAGTTGATGTTCGGATAAATCGCAGGCTGCCATCAGAGATTCCAGGGTCAGGTCTTGCGGGTTTTGGTCTTTTACAAATGCCCAGATGCAGTTAAGCGGTTGGTATTTCTCTCGATCCTGTGCCTGATAGTGAGCAATCTCGCAAATGCTCAATAAAACGTGTGTTAATCGGATGTCTAGTGCCTGGGTAGATTCCGTGGTTTTCACTATTTTCGCGATTTTTTCCAGCAGCAGGTTTGACCGGGGTTCGTCCAGCGTCAATGCACCGGCACTTTCCAGCACGGTTGTGTCAACAATACCGAAGGCATGCTTGGCAAGTAGTGACCGGCGCACGGTTAATGTATGCAGTTCTGTACCTTCTACCTCACTACTCCAGAATGATTCCTCGTGAGTTGTGGTGGCGATCCCTAAGAGATTTTCTTTGCTGGCGATGAACGGACTTAAACCGCTCGCCACGGTCGGTCTCAGGATGACGGCGAGGCTATCATCGCGAGGTGTGAAGCGAATGTTAGCGGGGGAGACTAACTTGATATGAGTATATTCCGTACTCCGCGAATGTAATCGGTCAACCTGTACGAGCGCCTGTCGACCAACGGGTTTAACCAGATCGAAGCTCACTTCACCGAAGCTGTTTTCGACAATTCTTGGGGAATCAATGATTTCTGTTGTGATTCGAGTGGCGACCAACTTAGAGCCTCGCCAAACGTTTCTTGGTGGCGGAGGGGGTTTCGTCGTAAAGGTTACGATAATTACGGCTGAGGTTACCAAGATGCGGCAAGCCCACTTCATCGCCAAGTTGCAAAATGGGAATCTCCGGCGCAGCGATGAGTCGTTCTCGCAATAGGTTAATTCGGTAAAAATCGATGTACTGTTTAGGGGTCATGTCGAGCACTTCCCTGAAGGCGTATTCCAGCGTGCGCACACTGGTGTAGGCGCAATCAGCAATTAGCCCTGGGCTTAGATTGCGTGGATCTTGCATTCTAATGGCCTCGCACGCTCTGGAAACGATCCGACTTCGGTTCGAGGCGCTCTCATATTCACGATTCAGTGAAGTGGTGGAGATCAACGTAATGGCCAGGTCGTTGAGTTCCATATTGAACTCCTGATCATCTAGATCGACGTTCACCAGCAGTTCCAGCTTGTTCACGAGACGCGCGCGCAGCGATTCGCGAATTTGTAGTAACCGGGGTTGTTTGGGAATTTCCACGCCCAGTAAGCCGAAGCGCGGTTCTCGATTAAAGGCCCGAACGCTAATACCAAAACTAAACTCGAGGCTGTTTGACGGCGTGATGTTGCGAATTTCTGTCGCCCCGGCATTGATCGCTAGAGTGGCCAAACTGGTGACGCGGATATCTTGCGTAAACATGCTTTCATTACCATCACGAATGGTAAAGCTAAGCCATTCCGCGCGGGCATTGCCTTCTTCCAGGATGGTTGTGAAGTGTTCGCGACGGCGCACGAACGCGTGATTGGTTTCGCGAGATTTAATCGTACCAATAGGCCGACCGCGACCTAACAGCTTGAGACTGCCATTCAGGTGCGGATCAATATGCTCTTCCGGTTGGTAAGTGGTTGTTTTATCTACAACTTGCAAGATTTTGTGCCCGTAACGCTAACCAAGATATTAAACGGGGCGCGCTGTGCTGAAGTCTAAAATACGCAATCGGACATTCTAGTTGTGTTGATTCTCATTTCAATATGACGTGTGGAGGAAATTCCAGCAGATTTTATCCACAACTTTGCGTTGAATTGTCTGAGAGTCCTGGGTTGCTTACTACACTCTATGCATTAGTTAGAGGAAGCTTATGCGTAGTCAAATAATTGCATTGAATGAACTGGTGGTGCTTAAACTGAGCGGCGAAGTCAACGTGGCCGATTGGCAAAAGTGTTTTTCCATGGCTGAGGAATACTACTGCAGTGGTGATTATCGGCATTTGCTGGTGGATGGCCGCGATCTGGATTCTTTTAATGTCACTCATTCAGAGTGCCAGAAACTAGCCAGGGGATTTGTTGATTTTGCCAAACGGGGGGCCTTCTTTGCAGAAGACCCGTTGATCTTTGGCATGGTGCGCGTGGTGCACGGTTACTCCAACAACGAGAATTTTGGGATTTTTAAAACCCGCAGTAAGGCGTTGGAGTTTATTGCTATGGAAAAGACTGAGTCTGTTCCGGCAACCCTGTGTAGCGCTTTATAGCTCCGCCTGATACCGGGCAATAGCCTCTTCAATCAACTGCCTGGCTTCAGCGGCATCGCCCCAGCCTTCGATCTTTACCCACTTCTCGTGTTCAAGATCTTTGTAGTGTTCGAAAAAGTGCTGAATTTGCTCCAGGGTAATATCAGGTAAATCTGAGTAGTTCTTGACGTTCTCGTAGCGCCGGGTGAGCTTGTTGGTTGGCACAGCAAGAATCTTCTCATCACCACCGGCCTCATCGGACATCTTCAAGACGCCAATGGCGCGGCAGTTCATGACGGCACCGGGCGTAATGGCCCGTGTACTGGCAACAATGACATCAACAGGGTCGCCATCGTCAGAGAGGGTATTGGGCACAAAACCGTAATTGCCCGGGTAGCGCATGGAGGTGTACAAATACCGATCCACAAACAGGGCGCCAGAAGCCTTATCCATTTCGTACTTGATGGGCTCGCCGCCCACGGGGACTTCAATAATGACGTTGATGTCTTCAGGAGGGTTTTTGCCGACAGGAATGGCGTCTAATCGCATGGGATGAATTGCTCGCTTAGGTAAAAGCCGCGCATTATTGGTATGGGCGGTTGTGAAATCAAGTCGAGATTTTCATGGCCGTGCGAAAGGCATCTTGCAACTGACGGGAGGGGTGCGGTTTGGTACATTGCAAGCATGCGAATCCTCTATATAGATATTGATACCTTGCGCCCCGATCATCTGGGCTGTTATGGCTATCACCGTAACACGTCGCCGAATATTGATGCTCTGGCGGCCACCAGTTTGCGTTTTACTAATGTTCACGCCTCTGACACACCCTGTTTGCCCAGCCGGACCGCGTTACTTACCGGTCAATTTGGTATCAAAAATGGTGTCGTCAATCATGGCGGTACAGATGCCGATCCGGTGCTTGGTGGCGCTGATCGAAAGTTCTGGACGCGGTTGCAGATAGACAGTTTTCCCAGTCGCCTGAAACGGGCTGGTCTGCATACCACCAGCATTAGTTCTTTTGCCCAGCGGCACTCGGCATTCCATTGGTATGCTGGCTTTGATGAAGCCCACAATGTTGGTAAGTACGGTCTTGAGACCGCCGATGAGGTTTACGCAATTGCCGATGACTGGTTACAGCGCAAAGGCAAGATGGATGATTGGTTTCTACATGTGCACATGTGGGACCCCCATACCCCATACCGGGCCCACCCTGACTATGGTGAGCCGTTCGCGGATGCTCCGGTCCCAACATGGTTAACTGAAGATATTCGGGCCGGTCACTGGCAGGCTGGTGGTCCGCACTCAGCCCAGGAATGTAACGGCTTTGCGCCAAAGCCGGAGGTCGAGCGGCAGTTCCCAAGACAACCCCAGCAGATTCCGGATAGCGCAGGTGTGCGGCGCATGTTTGATGGTTATGACACTGGGGTTCTGGTGGCTGATGAATACGTCGGTAAGTTGCTGAATAGGCTGGCTGACCTTGGCATTGATGATGATACGGTGATTATGTTGTCCTCGGACCATGGTGAAACCCTGGGCGAACTGAACGTTTATGGTGACCACCAGACTGCTGACCAGATTACCACCCGGGTGCCCATGTTATTGCGCTGGCCCGGGGTTACCCAGGCCGGTACCAGCAACAATGGCTTTCATTACCAAATTGACGTCTCGGCGACGATTCTAGATTTGCTGGAACAAAAGGTGCCCAGTAGTTGGGATGGTGAAAGCTTTAAGTCCGCGCTGCTCTCGGAGCAGGAAACCGGCAGATCCCATCTTGTGGTGAGTCAAGGTGCCTGGAAATGTCAGCGTGGCGTGCGTTTCGATCAGTATATTGCCATTCAATCCCTCCACGATGGTTATCACTTATATGATGACTGGATGCTGTTTGATCTGGATCAAGACCCCCATGAAACCCGCAATCTGGCCGATAGCATGCCCGATGTCTTGCGCCGCGGTAGGACCTTGTTGGATGAGTGGCTCGCCGCCAATATGGTCACGGCCGCCCGGGGCCGGGATCCTTTGCAAAATGTCATTGCCGAGGGCGGACCTTTTCATGTCCGGGGTGAGTTAAAAGCTTATCTGAAGCGCCTCCGTGATACCGGGCGGGCAGGGTTTGCCGATGCCCTGGAAGCCAAATTCGAAGCAGAAGTATGAAACGAATACCTGTTGATTGGCCGTTTCAACCGAAGCGGGTACCGTTTTTTTATGGTTGGGTAGTCTGGCTGTTTAGCACCCTGGGCTTCCTCATGAGTATTCCAGGCCAAACCATGGGTATGGCGGTGTTTACCGATCCTTTGATCGATGTCACCGGTTTAAGCCGGACCGAACTGTCCATGGCATATTTATTTGGCACGGTGGCTTCTTCTTTGTTCTTAACCAGGGCAGGGCGCTGGTTCGATCAGTACGGCGGTCGCATCATGATCGCCATTGCGAGTGTTTGCCTTAGTGTGATGCTGCTGTTTATCAGCGCCGTCGATGTTTTGATGTCGGTGATTGGTGGCGGCGCCTTTGTACTAATGTTGGTTGGTTATTTTGGGGTCAGGTTTTTTGGCCAGGGTGTCTTGACCAGTTGCTCGCGTAACGTTCTCGTGCTTTGGTTTGTAAAAAGACGAGGCCTGGTGAGCGGCTTTCGCAGTGTTTTTGTGTCTTTTGGTTTTTCCATCGCACCCTTGTTTATTGCCTTTTTGATTGCGGTCTATGACTGGCGCGGCGCGCTCTGGGCAATGGCCGGCATTGTCACGCTGTATGCACTTTTTGCAATCGTCTTTGTCCGGGACAATCCTGCTTCCGTTGGCCTCGCGGCAGATGGAGGTGATCCAGCAGCACCGGG
This sequence comes from Pseudomonadales bacterium, assembly GCA_046290215.1. GTDB lineage: Bacteria > Pseudomonadota > Gammaproteobacteria > Pseudomonadales > Azotimanducaceae > JAHRVQ01. The sequence continues at coordinate 9,807 of JBKAGC010000058.1, forward strand.
TGAAAGTAGTTTTGAGGTGCCCAGTAAAACTCTGGGTGAAGCGCGGGTTGATCCGGTGTTTTGGATATACAGCGCAAGCCTCGGTTTTCACGGGCTGATTGGTACCGCGCTAACCTTCCATGTAGTGTCAATTTTCGAAGAGGCCGGTCGCGGTCGGGAAGAGGCCCTGAGTTATTTCTTTCCAGCGGCAGTATTTTCTACGGCAACAAATTTGTTGGCGAGTTGGCTTGTTGACCAGCGCAGTTTAAAGCCGTTTTTGATTGTGATGTTAATCGCCATCACGAGCGGTACCTATGGCTTGTTGAACTTAAACGAGCCCTGGGGCTTTTGGTTGTTAGCAGCGGGATACGGTTGCGGCGGCGGTCTTTGGGGGGTGATATCCAATCTTGCTTACATTCGATTTTACGGGCCGCTAAACCTGGGTGCGATCAGCGGTCTCAATACATCTTTGACCGTGTTCGGCAGTGCCATAGGACCTGCAGCATTTAGTCTGGGGCTCGATTATTCTGGTAGTTACGACCTGCCTATCCAGATTTCCATTGCTTTCGTCCTGCTCTTGTTAGGTATTGCTATCGTGCTACCGCAAAATGAACCGCAACCTTTGGAAGTTCAGCCCTAGGGAAACCTAAACCCCGCTCAATAGTATTGCCGTACCTGATAGCGTAACTTGCGCTGGGCCCCGGGGTGCTCAAGCTTTAGCCGCTGCTCAAAGTCTTTAACCACCGCGCGGCGATTAATTTGCTGGCGAAACAAGGCTAAAACCACATTTTCGTATTGAGGCACATTGAGCAGCAGCGCGGATTGAAACTTGTCTTTTAACAAGTCAGCAGTCTGGATGGCTGCGTCTCGGCTAAGATGGTTTTGCACTAGCAAACCTTTTTGACTAACAATTTGATTAAGTTCCGAGAGCCACTTCTGGTCAGACGCGAAAGATCGTTCGGGGTCGGTTTCCGCATCCACAAATAAATCATCTATGACGACGTCAAACTGGCTATGATGTTTTCGTACCCAGTCCCTGGCATCGCTGAGTTCAAGGCGAATGTTGGGTCCCGAGACTTTAAAGATATCTTCCGCTACTTTGAGATGAACTGGATTAAAGTCGATGCCAACAATCTGTTCAGGGTGAATCAGACGATTAATCTGGTGGATCGAAGCGCCGCCGCCAACCCCTAACATTAAAACGCTCTGGGTTTTGATAAAGCAGGTGGGGATTGATAGCAGATCCCAAATGGCACCAGTAAACAGATGTTTTTTACTATGCTGACTGTGGAATGCACCGTTGGTGTAAAGCCGTAAACTGCTGCCAGCGGAACGAACTTCATACAGCACGTCGTCTTGTTCTAATTGCCACACCAGCGCCATTAGTGATCCCGGTTTAGCCAGTGTCTTGAAATTAAGAACATGCCTTCAGGTTGTTTTTGAAAGCCCAGGCGCTCATAGAAGCTCTGGGCAGTATCAGTTTGCAAGTACACATGCTGGCCAGGCACATGATTTATGATGAGTTGCATCATTTTGCTGGCAATGCCCCGTTGGCGAAATTGAGATTGTGTCCAAACGTCCACCACGTAGCAATTGCATACCTGGTCGGATAGTGCGCGGGCTGTGCCGATGCAGCGCTGCTCATCCATGGCGTACACTGAGATGTGGCTATTGGCAAACGACTTTTTTAACTCTGCAGCAGAGCGGCCGTTGTGAAACTCGTCAAGAATTAAATCTTCACGCAAGGCACTAAAGTCAATTTCCTGATGGCGATGTCGGTAAACAATGGTCATTGCCTTATACTAGCGAACTCGTAGGGCAGAGCGCCAAACAAAATTTAATTGCTCGATTCCGTAACAATTTCAGTGCTAGCCCGTCACAGTGCTTAAATTTAGGCAATCCAAGGACACATCGTCATTATGAAAAGAGTCATCCTACTACTGGCCGTGGTTGCGTTGATCGCGAGCTACTTTGTTTTTGATCTTGGGCAGTATTTCTCATTGCAATATATCAAGGCTGAACAAGCTAATATTGCGGCCCATGTGGAGGCGAACCCACTGCTCAGCGCCGGTATCTTCTTCTTAATTTATGTGGCGGTCACAGCCCTATCCCTACCCGGGGCAGCAATTATGACCCTGGCCGCCGGTGCGGTTTTTGGCCTACTCTGGGGGCTGGTGCTGGTGTCATTTGCTTCAACTATTGGCGCTACCCTCGCCATGTTGGTGTCGCGCTTTATCTTGCGCGAACAGGTGCTTAAGCGATTCGGTAATCAAATGAGCAAGATTGACCAGGGCATTGAAAAAGATGGTGCTTTTTATTTGTTTACCCTTCGCCTGGTGCCAGCATTTCCGTTTTTCGCAATTAACTTGCTTATGGGTTTAACCAGTATTCCCGTTCTGACCTTTTTCTTCGTCAGTCAGGTGGGAATGCTTGCAGGTACCTTTGTTTTTGTGAATGCCGGTACCCAGCTTGCTCAAATAGACTCCCTTGGGGGTATTTTATCGCCGGGACTCATAGGCTCATTTGTCTTGTTAGGCGTGTTTCCGCTGATTGCCAAGAAGATTGTCGACACTGTGAAGCAACGCAAAGTGCTTCGCCGGTTTAAGAAACCCGCCAAATTTGACCGGGATGTTGTGGTTATTGGTGCTGGCTCAGGTGGTCTGGTGGCTGCCCTGATTGTTGCCACGGTGAAAGGCAAGGTGACGCTGATAGAGAAGCACAAAATGGGTGGTGATTGTCTCAATACCGGGTGTGTACCCAGCAAGTCTTTGATTCGCTCAGCTAAGTTGGTTCACGATATGGAGCGGGGTGATGCCCTGGGTGTGCATAGCCAGAAAGTTGACTTTGACTTTGCCAATGTCATGGAAAGAGTGCAGCGAATTATTAAAGCCATTGAGCCCCATGATTCAGTTGAGCGATATGAAAGCCTTGGCGTGGACTGTGAGATTGGTGTTGGCAAGATTCTCTCGCCCTATGAAGTAGAAGTGAACGGTAAAGTCATCACCACAAAAAACATTATTATCGCCAGTGGCGCCGGCCCGCTGGTGCCACCGATTAAAGGCATTGAACAAGTGGATTATCTGACCTCCGATAATCTCTGGGAACTTCGTGAGCAACCCAGGCGCCTGGTGGTGCTGGGGGGCGGACCTATTGGCTCTGAGTTAAGCCAGGCATTTGCCCGGCTTGGTTCTGAAGTGACTCAGGTAGAAGCCATGCAACGTATTTTGGTGCGTGAAGACCCAGAAATTTCCGACATGATGGTGGGCAGGTTGCAGCAGGAGGGCGTTGATGTTCAGGTTAATTCTATGGCCACCGCGGTCGAAGTCGAAGGCGATGAAAAGTACCTTGTGGTGGAATCAAACGGCGAGTCACGCCGTATTCCCTTTGATCAGTTGTTGGTAGCTATTGGCCGCAAAGCCAATGTCAGCGGTTTTGGTCTTGAGGAGTTAGGGGTTGAGATTAGCCCTCGTGGTACCGTGGCAGTGGATGATTACCTGCGGACCAACTATCCAAACATTTATGCCATTGGTGATGTGGCTGGACCTTATCAGTTTACCCATACTGCGTCTCATATGGCCTGGTATGCTGCAGTGAATGCGTTGTTCGGCTCTTTTAAAAAGTTCGCTGTAGATTATTCAGTGGTGCCCTGGGCTACTTTTACCTCGCCTGAAGTGGCGCGGGTTGGCATGAATGAAACAGAGGCTTCTGAAGCGGGTGTTGAGTTTGATGTGACCCGCTACGACATATCCGGTTTGGACAGAGCACTCGCCGAGGAAGAAGCCTTTGGCGTGGTGAAGGTCATCACACCCAAAGGCAAGGATAAAATTCTCGGGGTCACCATTGTGGCAGATCATGCTGGTGACATGTTGGCAGAGTATGTACTTGCCATGAAACACGGGTTGGGTTTGGGCAAGATCATGGGCACCATTCATACTTACCCGACCATGGCGGAAATGAATAAGTTTGCTGCCAGCGAATGGCGTAAGGCGAACAAGCCAGACTGGGCGTTAGATATTGCCGAGAGGTTCTTTACCTGGCGGCGGGGCGGCTAGGGCGCCCCGTGATCGTTATCTTTCAGACGTGCGACGATAGCATCAATCTCCGCGTCTGAAGGTTGCTGTTGTTGTTGTTCTAACAATTCAGATTCGTTTAGGGTTCTGAGCGTTAGCATGAGTTGGTTGACGTATCGTCGACAGTATTTACACATGAGCAGATGAAAGCGCACGTTCATGCGGCGCCAAAAACCAAGTTCGCCATCTACTAGCGCGTGAGCTTCTTCTGTCATGTCTTTGCAAGTTAGCATCAGATTCCCGGGGCGGTTTCGGTACAACACTCGCCGGTTGCTTGAAAGTGGTCTATGACCTCAAATACCTTATTACGAGCGCGGTGTAAGAGGACTCTGACATTAGATTCACTCACGTCCAATATGTTACAGATCTCTTTTAGTGAGTAACCTTGTTTCTCTTTTAAATTGAGTGTGGCGCTTTGCAAGCCGGGTAGCTCCTTAATGGCTTGCTCAAGGCAGCTCGCGAGTTGGGACTCTGACAGTAATGCATCTGGGCTGTCGCCAGCCCATTCTGTCGGCGGCGAATCCCAGTGCTCGACACGATCAAAGCGGTCGTTAAAGTCGCTGGTGTCGCGAGTCATATCTTCAATTGAAATCTGGCGATTTTCCTTGCGGAGGCGATTCTTCGCCTCGTTGCCCACAATAGTGAGTATCCAGGTTTTGAGTTTGCTGCGACCCTCAAACTTTGGCAGTGCCCGCATCACAGATACCCAGGCTTCCTGGGCAACCTCATCGGCTAATTTATCGCCAACAATCTTGCGGGCAAGATAGAGCATGCCCGGGTGGAACATTTTCACCGCATAGCGATACGCTGATTCATCCTGGCGCAGTAAGCGTTGAATCAGGTCTGGGTCACTGATCTCCACGGGATCATTCAAGCAAGATGCTCCTTATTCGTGGTTTTAGTTTACCACCGGGCGCTTTTCGTGTGCGATAGCCTCATGCATACTTTGCGCAAATTCTAAAGGATAACGGCGACATGAAAACAGGACTTATGCTGGGGGCATCCGATGGCCCCGACGCGACCCTTAAAGGGCTGCTAGAGAGCGCAAAAACAGCGGAAGAGAAGGGCTTTGAGAGTGTTTGGATGGCAAACATTTTCGGCTTTGACGCAATATCCGCGTTAAGCCTGGTGGGCCAGGTAACTTCCAAGCTGAAGTTAGGCACTGCAGTAACGCCTACCTATCCACGCCATCCCACTGCGATTGCTCAGCAAGCCCTGACGGCCGCGGCGGCTTCGGACAACCGTTTCACGCTCGGCATTGGTCTTTCCCACAAGATGGTCATCGAAGACATGCTGGGATTTTCCTATGAAAAACCAGCGAAACATATGCGTGAGTACTTGTCCGTGCTGGGCCCGCTGCTGCGGGGCGAAACCACTACCTTTAAGGGCGAACAGTTCAATGTTGCTAACGTGAAACTAGATGTACCTGGTGCGGAGAAAGTGCCCGTGTTGGTCGCAGCGCTGGGTCCAGTCATGTTGAAATTGGCCGGCGAACTGGCCGATGGCACGGTGACCTGGATGACCGGTCCGAAAACTCTGGGTGATCATATTATCCCAGGCATTGGCGAAGGTGCGGCCAATGTTGGCAAGCCCACACCCACCGTGGCGGCGGGTTTCCCGGTATTGTTAACGACGAAAGTTGACGAGGCCAAAGCGATGATCGATAAGACCCTGGCGATCTACGGCATGTTGCCTTCTTATCGTGCCATGCTTGATCGGGAAGGTGCCGCGGGTCCCTCTGATATCGCGATTGTGGGGGACGAAAATGCTTTGCGCAGTGGCATCCAGCGTTTGCAAGACATTGGTGTTACTGACTTCTGCGCGTCCATCGTGGCGGATAATCCCGAGGATTATCAACGTACCTTCGATTTCCTGGCAGAGATTCAGGGCTAAGTTCGAAGCGATGAAATCTCTCATCATGTGCCTGCTGCTGGTGTGGCTAAGCCCACCAGTCAGCGCTGATGATAAGCAACTGCTAGATCTGGCCAGACGAACCATTGCTAAAGCCCGGTACGCCACCCTGGCAACCGTTGACGTTGATGGTCAACCGCGGACCAGGATTGTCGATCCCTTTGTGCCAGACGCGGAGTTTGTGATTTACGTGGCCACCAGGCCAAATACCCGCAAAGTTGCCCAGATCAAACAACATGATCAGGTGACGTTATTCTATTTTGATCCACAAGGCCGAAACTACGTCTCTGTGATGGGTAAGGCTGAGTTGATTGAGGATAAAGCCAGCAAAATCGCCATGCGCCGTGAAGCGGACTCAGCGCGTATTTACCCTGACTTTCCGGATGACTATTTGTTGATTCGTATTCGGCCAGATTGGCTTGAGGGTTTATTGCCTGGCTTTCGCGGCGACCCGGAAACCTGGATGCCAGCGCGCGCGAACTTTAGTGCTCGAGGGTCATCGGCCAAATAGTCGGCCCGGCCTGGCCTTGAGTGGTCACCGGAATATCGTCAATAAGCCGGAAGCCAAACTGCCGGTAAAACCCCAGGTTGGCTTTATTCGAGCATTCCAAATACACCGGCGTTCCCTGCAAGCGGGCCCGTCTCAGGGTCGGCTCTAGCAGTTGGCGGGCAACGCCGCTACCTTGCGCTTCTGGAGCAGTGGCCAGATGTGTTAAATGTAAATAGTCTCGTCTCGGACGGTATCTCGTCATGATTTCGTCTACACGATAAGCCCGGCCGAGGTTGCTTTGCAGGAGCCATACCGTCCGCAGGCTATCCAGAGCTCGAGTCAAAAACGAATGACGATCGTCTGGTCCAAACCACAAGGCAACACCGGTGCGGTCTTGATTTGTAAAGCTTGAGCCAAGCTGAATGCTGTTTTTCAGTTGCAGACGGAAAAAACGTTCTGCAAAGCGACCATAGTCTTGATCATTGGGAATGACCCAGCGCAACAGGGGATCGCTCTCGAACGCCAGTGCCAGCACCCGGGCCAGTGATGCTTGATCCGAAGTGCTGACAGCTAACACGATATTAGTCGAGTTCGTCCATGGTGGTGATCATCTTGGCGACGATACCGTAGGCTTTTGCCTCGTCTACGGTCATCCAAT
>JBKAGC010000059.1:0-16910 GCA_046290215.1 Pseudomonadales bacterium
TATAGTGATAAGGGTGAAACTGCAGCACTGGCGAAGCTGTCACCGATCATGTTGTACGAGCCTTTTTCACCCAGTGTTTCGAAGTCTGTACGGTAATCAACAGAGTCCAGCCAGTACTCAAAATACTTGCGAGGGGCAAATGGCGTGGAGGAGGCTAAGGTGTCCGTGGGTTCTGCGCCGTTGTCTGAGGTAAAGATAAATACCGTGTTGTCATAACGGCCCGTGCGCTTTAAGTGATCGATCAAACGCCCGATATGTTCGTCCATGGCGTCGATCATCCCAGCATAAACCGCCATAGATTTCGCCTCGTAAGCACGTTCTGCCTCGGTTAATAAATGCCAGTCTTCAGTGGTGTGCATATCAGTTAGGTTTAGCCCGGCAGGTACTACACCGGCTTCAATGGCGCCCTGATAGCGTTGTTGGCGTAGTTTGTGCCAACCGTCCTGATAAGTGTCAGCGTATTTTTCGGTGTACTCCCTGGGAGCCTGCACGGGTATGTGCACGGCTTGAAAGGCCACATAGGCGAAGAACGGTTGCTCGGTGTTGCTATCAATATATTCAATGGTTTTATCGATTAGGGTTTTAGACGAGTAGAAGTCGTCGGGGAGCCTGGTGCGCTGCCCGTCTTCATACCAGTTGGCTTGCTCGTAAATTGGCAGATAGGGTCGTTGCTCGAAGTTATCAGCACCGGTATCCGCCAGGGCATAAGTCCGGTGAAAACCACGCGCTGAGGGCAAAGTCTCAGGAGTTGCCCCCAGATGCCATTTGCCTACCATGTAGTTGCGATAACCTCGATCAGCGAGTTGATCTGCCACGGTTTTGAGTTCTGGTAACAAATAGCCGGCGTAAGCGCGACTTGAGCCCATTTCTGGGGCCAGGGATTCCGGCATGTTGCCAAGACCAGCCTGGTGGCTCGATAGCCCAGACATCAGCATGGCACGGGTAGGTGCACAGCTCGAAGCCGTATGGTAATTGGTAAACCGGACCCCTCGAGCTGCGAGGGCGTCCAGATTGGGTGTGGCGATCTCGCTGCCGAACGAGCCGATATCGCTAAAACCAAGGTCGTCTGCCAAAAGCAGAACAATGTTAGGTGGCTGCTGAGCTTGCGCGGACCAGCTTACGGCCAGACAACCCACGGCAAGCCAATAGCCTAGATGCTTGAGCAACAATCGGTATGCTGGAACTCTCAGTACTGGCGGTCTTAGCGCTGTTGTTTTTCGCGCTTTGAGTTTTTGCGCTCTAACTGTTGGCCCTCTAACTGTTTGCCCTTTTACTTTCATAGAATTAATGACATTCATTATATTTGTTGGCACACTATAACGAATCCTCTGGTCTGATCCAATCTCTATGTCTCGACAAGCGAAAATCCGTTCAAAGATGATGGGCATTCTGAGCTCAGAAGGCTACGCGAACTTCAAGCGCGGTAAGGCACGTTATTTACGCATTTTGCGGGTCGATAAACCCCGGGTGATGTATTTTCATCAAGTTGATGATCCCTACAGCTATCTCGCAGTACAGAAGTTAAAGGGCTTGCAAGACAACTACAACTTGCCGTTTGTTTCCTATCTGGTGGGTCCTACTGAAGATGTCTTCAAAGGCGACGCGGCGAAGTTCGACACCTGGGCGAGAACCGATGCCGATCACATCGCGAGTTACTTCGGTATTGCGACCAACTTTAGCCGTGTACCTACAAGCGATGAAGTGGCGGTGGCTAATCAACGTTTAATCGACGAGTCAGAGCAACTGGGTTTTGCTGATGCCGCCATGGCGGTTGGCGAAGCACTTTGGCACGGTGACATTGATCTTAAAGGGGACGTCAGCGCGCGAACTCTTTCTTTGCTGGATCGAAATAACAAGGTTCGCAAGCGTCTCGGTCACTACCTGGGCGGCACCTTCTACTTTGAAGGCGAATGGTACTGGGGGGTTGATCGCTTGCATCTACTGGAGGCCCGGCTTCAGCAAGAGGGTTACGGCAGCGGCAATCTGGTTTGTCCGCTACCAGCCCAGGATGATTTTATCCCCGGGGACTTTACCGCTCGTTCAGACACGACATTGGAATACTATCCATCGTTACGCAGTCCTTACACAGCCATAGGTCACCGCCGGGTATTAGATCTAGTGAAGAAAACTGGCGTGACCCTTAAGTTACGGCCCGTAATGCCGATGATGATGCGCGGCGTACCAGCCCCCAGAGCCAAACAACAATACATCATGGCCGACTCAGGTCGTGAGGCCCGTTATTACGGGGAAAAGTTCGGACCCTTTTGTGATCCTTTTGGCGAGCCTGTAAAGCGTGCTTTCGCCGCTTTTAATTATGCGCAAGGGATTGATTGCGGTTTGGACTTTGTCACCGAGTATCTGGGTGCGGCGTTTGCCGAGGGCCTGGATATTACTCAGCAAGCTGGACTGGCTGAAGTGTGCCGGCGAGCAGGATTTCAATTAGATCAGGTTGACCCTAATGCCGATTGGATGAGTACTTTAGAAGAGAATCTGGCAGTGATGGCCAGTGAGTCTCTGTGGGGTGTGCCAAGCTTTCGTGTAACCGGTGGCGATGAGCCTGCGTTTGCTTGTTGGGGGCAAGACCGGATTTGGCGGGTGGCCGCGGAGATTGTCAAAAGGGGAGAGCAGTTTTGAAGTTTAAGTTAACCTTGCTGTTGATGGTGGCGGTGGTTTCCAGTTGGCTGGCGGTGACCCAGGTGCCGGCGGTACAAGATGCGTTATTAGGCGCTGCAGCACCCAGAGCGCTCGGTAACCGTTTTCCTGAGTCTGAAAACCTTCGCATCTATGTTTGTGGTAGCGCCTCGCCTCTGGGTATTTCCAGACAGCGAGCCCAGGCTTGTCTGGCCGTGATTACGCCAGATCACTTCTATTTGTTTGATGCCGGTGCGGGCTCTGCTGCTAACTTGCAGGCAGACGGCTTGCCGCTGGAGCGCTTGGACGGCGTATTTATCACGCACTTTCACTCAGATCATATTGCAGATTACCGGCGTGCGGCTTGCCTCCTGGGTGGTAGGTCGCCCCGAGCCGCTTAAAGTGCTTGGCCCAAATGGCGTTGGCAAAGTAGTGGCTGGTTTTAATATTGCTTATGAACATGACAATGATTATCGCACTGGCCATCACGGTGAAGATTTATTGCCTCGCGCCTTAGGGAACCTGGTGGGCCAAACCCTGCGAGCCAATGAGGTTTTTGTTGACGGGGACTTAAAAATCACCATGTTTAACGTGCAACATCAACCGGTCCATCCTGCCACGGGGTACCTTGTTGAATATGCTGGGCGGCGTGTCGTTATAAGTGGTGACACGATTGTTTCAGATGGACTGTTTGATATCGCCAGTGGCGCGGATCTGTTGTTCCACGATGTGCTATCACAGCGCGCTATCCAGCCTCTGATGCAGGCGGCAGAGACTGCCGGTCGCGATCGTCTGGCAAAGATTATCTACGATGTGCAGGATTATCACGCGGATCTAGACAAGCTCCAACAAGCCAGTGAAGCGGCAAATGTGCAGCAACTTGTGCTCTATCATATGGTGCCGACGCCAACCAACTTCCTTATGACCAGGGTCTGGTTGAGCGATTTAACTGGTGGCACCGTGATGGCGGATGATGGCATGGTGTTTGAGTTAACGCCGTTGCTTTGAGTTAAGTTACTTTTTCGCCAGCGCTTTAGTTTCATCGGAAATCGGTGCGCTCAATAGACCAACCATAGCGTCGAGTAAATTGCTGATAAACCAATCTGACTGGTCACCGCGAAAGGCGTTTTTCTCGCGGGCGTGATGCCCCATAGATATCGAAACAAGTCTTATGGCGGCTTCAAGGCGCGCCTCGAAAGTCCCGGCGTCTAAGTGTGGTAAGTGTTGGCGCAGTAGCTCAGAGGTCTCCCGGCCACTTTCACCGCCAGCACCATGTCTGTTAACAAATGCCAGGGTGTTATTGCGTAGCGCAAGGTTCTGGCTAAAGCTTAATATATACCGTCGGTATCCAGCGGAACGACGAGCCAGCAAAAAAGACGGCATCACCATCATCCGACAAGCATCCCGTAAGGTGGTCTGTTCCTGGCTGGCATAAAGTTTCTCCAGTAGTTCGGCGCGCAACATCTGGGTCTCGAGGCTGCGCTTATCGACGATAGCGTTAATCAGGCCTTGAAAGGATTTAAAGTGATACTGCAAAGCAGATTCGTTCTTTTGCCCTGCCTCTTTAACAATCTCTTTGATGGAAACGTTTTCCAGGCCTTTCCTGGCAACTAACTTCTCTGCGGCTTCCATCAAAGCGCTCTGTGTGGCAACGCTGCGAGACTTTTGGCCGTCAACTTGAGTACTCATGAACTGTGTGTTGCCTACGCTGGAGTAATGAATAACATTAATGTGGATTTTGCTTGGGCCATTGTACTCAATCGCTCGCAGCTTGTGGTCAAAAAATCATGGTCAAGCTCGCGGCTCTAGCCTGACAGGAGCTTGCTGATCTCGCCGGGCTCCGGGAACCTGCCAGTCTGGTATTTGGAGTAAATCAATTTGCCATCGACGCTGACATCAAAGATTCCTTTGCCGTCAGCATGTAAGATGATTTCTGCGTCCTGATTTTGCAGCTCGGCAGACAAACTGTCCGCCTCGGGCTTGTAATTTCACTGGGCGCAGTAACGAATTTCAATTTTCATATTGACGTGGCCGCGAAAGGAACAAGTTATGATCATAGTCTGGGGTGCCATTGAAGCCAAGCCAGAGCACAAAAGTGAGGTAGAACGCCTCGGTCTGGCTCACACGCAAAGATCGCGACTGGAACCGGGCTGTTTGCTACATAGCATTCAAGTGGATGTGGAGAACGATTGCCGTTTTGTGTTTTATGAGCAGTGGGCAGACAAAGCCGCCTTAGATGCGCACTTTCGAGTGCCGGAATCCAATGAATTTGTCAAAGCGGTGAGCAAACTGGCCGCGAAACCCGCAGAAATGCAGATTTTTACGGCGGAGAAGGCTTAAGCAAAGGCTTAGCTGGCCAGCAACCAGACGAGAGCGCCGCTTAGATAACCGAGGACAATCCCCCGGTCCTGGCTGCCGTTATTCAGACCGTATTCAATTTCTGCATCAGGCTCGCCGCCGCTCATCACGCGGCTAATGATAGGACCTTCAAATATGCAGACGCTTACTGCCTTGGCAAAGGTGATGGCGAGCAGTGCAGCGCGGCCGGCATTGTCCATAGGAATAAACACAAGGATGGCCAATACCAGCAACCAGTTTGCAATTGGACCGCCCAGACTCATGGCCAGAAATTGATTGCGGGTGTTTTTCTCTTGTTTGAAACCAAACATAAAAATACCGCGAACTTCCGGCACGATAGGGGAGTAGGACTTTGCCAGACGGGCGCCGGCAAAATGTCCCCATTCATGCACCAGGCTAGAAAGCCAGGCACCCGCCACCAGTGCCGCCACCACACTGAGGGCATGGGCGATAAACAGCTCAGTGACCACATACCAGGTATCAGCGGCTGCCCAGAGGAGAATCAAGCCAAGGGCCGCGATACCGTGATAAGTCGCTGCTTGTTTGAGTCTTTGCCAGTCTGAGAGTTTTGCCATTGCTAATTCCTCGTTGCGCAATCCCGATGATGAGTCGATTGAATCATTTTAATGAAGATAAATCAGATCCCAGGGTAAAAACCTTCACGGCATTGTATTTCAATTGCGCCTCGCCACGGTTAAAATTCGCCTTCCACATGACTGGCGATATGCCGCCCAAATGGCGGTTGATGGAGTTCACCATCAGGGAGTGTGGCTGCAAATTCACCGTTAGAAATGCCGTTCGCCTGGGCGCTTTCATGCATCTTAAGGAGAATGCCCGATGTCGTCATCTGACAGCTCATCAAACGCTAATCTTATCGCCAATATGGCTGCGCTAGAACAAAACGACCCAGCGGTCTACGCAGCGCTGAGAGGTGAGGAACAACGCCAGAAGTCTGGCATTGAATTGATCCCTTCAGAAAACTACACCTTCCCAGAAGTTCTCGCTGCTCTGGGTAGTGTATTTACCAACAAGTACTCAGAAGGTTATCCCGGTCGGCGCTATTACGGTGGCCAGGAATACACCGATGAAATCGAAAACCTGGCCCGGGATCGAGCCAAGGCCGTGTTCCGCTGCGAACATGCCAACGTTCAGCCTTTGTCTGGTTCCGCCATGAACCAGGCGGTTTACCTGGGTTTATTGGAACCAGGTGACACCATCCTGGCCATGGATCTATCCCACGGCGGGCACTTGACCCACGGTGCACCAGTTTCCCACATGGGTAAGCTGTTTAACTTTATCCGTTATGTGACAAATCCTGTTGATGGCTCCATCGACTTTGATCAAGTCCGTGCAGATGCTCTAAAACACAAGCCGAAAATGATCCTCGCTGGTTACACTTCATACCCCAGAGATATGGATTACGCTGCATTTAAGTCCATTGCCGATGAAGTGGGCGCAATCACCATGACTGACGCGTCTCACTATGGCGGTCTCGTGGCTGGTGGCGCCATGCGCAATCCGTTCGATGATGGCTTTGATGTGGTGACCACCACCACGCACAAGAGCTTACGCGGTCCCCGCGGCGGCATGGTGCTGTGTAAGAAAGAGTTCGCGTCTAAAATTGATAAGTCAGTATTCCCAGGTTTGCAAGGTGGCCCGCATATGAACGCCATTGCTGCGATTGCTGTGACCCTGCAAAAAGCCCAGACCCCGGAATTTAAGCAGTACGCAACCCAGGTCTTAAAGAACTCCAAGACCCTGGCACAAGTATTAATGGATCGTGATGCTTCACTTATCACCGGTGGTACTGATAACCACATGATGGTTGTGAACACCGAGGTTAGCTACGGTCTTGATGGCCGCGTCGCAGAAGAGACCCTGGACAAAGCCGCGATCACCACCAACAAGCAAATCATTCCTGATGATCCAAATCCGCCACTACGTCCAAGCGGTATTCGTATTGGTACGCCGGCGGCTACCAGCCGCGGGATGGTGGAGAAGGACATGGAACAGTTGGGCAATTGGATTGTGGATTGCTTAACCAACCACGACGATGAAGACAAACTTGCCCAGATTAAGGGTGAGGTTGAAAGCTTCTGTGCCAACTTCCCAGTGCCCGGTCTATAAGTACCAGAACTCGCTATTATGTCGGTACGCTGCGTCCTGTTCGATCTGTTCGGGACGCTCGTCCACTATGACCCAGGGCGGGTCACACAAGCTTTTCCGGAAACTTACCAGGTTCTTACTGAATTAGGCTGCAACCTGGCCTATGAAGCATCTCTAGAAGTCATCGATCGCACCTTTGTTGATATGGATGCCTGGTCGAAACAACGGCAGCGGGAATATTCGATGCTCGACTACAGTGAAAAGCTGTTTGCGAGCTTGCTGCCAGACGCAGATCATAGCCAAACCGATTATTTTAAGTTCATAGAGGCGTACATCCGTGAGTGGTCGCAGCCTGTCGTGGCAGTGCATGGGGTGCAGGCGCTGCTATCTCGAGCCAGCAAACAGTTCACTCTGGGTCTGATTACCAACACCCATCATGCGCCCATGGTGAGTCGTTTGCTCCATGAGCAACAATTACAAGGTTTTCAAGTAGTCACCACATCCGTGCAACATGGCCGGCCAAAACCTCACCGGGACATCTTTCTCGATACGCTCCAGCAGCTAGATTGCTCGCCGCAACAAGCGGTTTATGTGGGAGACAACTATGCCGCAGACTATCTTGGTGCCACAGGGGTTGGCATGCAGTGTTACTTACTTGGCAAGCATGCCCGGGTGCCAAGAGACTATCAAATCCCCACGGTGATTGACTTACCACTTCACCTGATTCGTTAGAGTGACTGGCAGAATTCGGCCGCAACTCTGGCAGACTCTTCATAGACGCTTTCGCTAGCGACCCTGGTGCGCTTAAGAATCTTGAAACCATGATCCGCCGTGTCGAGTTTGTGCAACTGTGCTCTGGTTAGTTTGCTCACGACGGGTTCGAGTAATTCCAGTTCGGCCAATTTATCCCGGGTGCCCGATAGAAACAGTTGTGGCTGCTGTATATCAACCAGGTGACTGGCCCGTTTGATATCCGGTTTGCCAGCGGGGTGGAGCGGAAAAGAAAAATAGATCAGACCTGCAATGTTAGCGGTTTCCTGGGCTGCGTAGTGAGAACTCATACGGCCGCCAAAAGAATGTCCGCCGAGCAGAACCGTCGCTGGCCCGGATAATTGTTCTGACAAGGCGAGGGCACCACGAATGGTGTCCAGACAAACCTCAAGGCTGTCGGTGCGACCACCGCCGGCTTCCATATAAGGGAACTGATAGCGCAAGGTTTCAATGCCCACTGCCCCCAGGGCATCGGCAAGGTTTTGCATGTGACTGTGAAACATATTGGCGCCGGCGCCATGGCCAAGCACTAGCCTGGCCATGGCCGCGTCGGGACAGCGTTGCAGTACTGCTGAGACCTGGCCCCTGGCGTCATTGACGGTAAACTGATAATGAGTTTGGTCCATCGGCGCAGTTTAGCAGCGTTGGCGTTACAGCTCAGCGCTTAAATAAATCGCCGATTGCATTTTGTCAGCCACTTGCCTGATGCGATTGACCGCGGCCTCGTCTTTTGCCGCTGCCAGTACCGCCAGGGCACCAGCAGGGTGTGGGCTTACATAACCGCGCCAGAGCGTATCATCCACGTGTACATTTTCCTGGCGAGCGGCTGTAAGCAGCATCACCGTGTATTGGTAGTGCCATCTTTGACCACGTTTCACGGCATTTTCTCCCTGCAAAGGACCATTCCGCGTACAACTTGATCGTTGGTTTGAGTTGGAACTTTGCCATGAGATTACTTAGTACCTCATCAATGGGGCGATGTTCGCTAAAGCAAAAATCATGGGTTGATGGCTGGCGAGGCGGGGGGCGCTGGTGTATCCGCTGCTGATTGAGCGCTTTCACGTTCATTTCGGCTTGAGTCATGGTGGCCTTGTGCTCGCGCATCATTTGCTGGGCTGCTGCCGCCGGTTCTGCTGATTGCGCCAACGTGGGCTCAAGACCCTGGTCGGCACCGTAGAATGTGATCAGTACAGCGCTTATCACCAACGCCGCGGCGAAAGATGCGGCGAGACCATAACGTAGCCAGGTGCTAGAGGGAGTTGTGCTGGATAGAGATTGGTTGAGCACTACTCTGGCAGCCAGGTTTTCAGGGATTGGGACATTCAAGGCCTGCTCAATGTCCTTGTCCATGTTGAGGATTTCCTCGCGAAATCGCGCGCACTGCTCACAGCTTGCGGCATGAGCGTCCAGGGTAGAGTCATGTGGATCTGCCAGAATAATCTGGCGAAACTCAAGGCAATTCATCGACGTGTAGCTGCTCCTCTTCGCCTTCCAGAAACTTTCTCAATTTCTGTCTGGCGCGATGTAATCTGGTGGCCACAGTGTTTCTTGGCAGCTCGAAGATGGCCGCAATTTCTTCGAGGTTGTAACCTTCTAGCACCTGTAGCACTAGTGGTTCGCGGTACTTGACCGGTAATTTGCTCAGGGCATTTCGTAACGCTAGCACTTCTGGGCGTGTATCAAAGTCCTGCCGTTCGCTGCTGATGCTGTCCATCTCCACATCGCTGTAATCAAGCTGCTTGCGTTCAAATCGCCGGGCATTCTCGCGGCGCAGGATGGTGGTTAACCAGCTTTTTGCAGAATTTTCGTCCTTTAGAGAATCGAGAAACCGCCAGGCCCGTAAAAAAGTCTCCTGAACGAGGTCCTCGGCGGTAGCCTTTTCACCACACAGCCAGTAGGCATAGCGGTACAGCCAGCTACTGTAAGCGTTGACGAGGTTCTCGTAACGAAGTTGTTTTTGTCCCATGCCCATATGACCTTGTTCGTCCGCTTTATCTTTCATAAGCATGTGATGCAGAGCCGAACAATTTGTTACAAGGATTTACGAATAGTTTCCGGCTGATTGGGTATTGGCAAATAGCGACCACCAGGTGGGGTCTTCTGGATCAATATCCTGCCAGTTTTGATGATGAATGGCTTGCTCATAGGGCAGGCTCCCCTGACATAGGAGTTCTGGCAGGTTGAACATGCCGATGTGGTGGATTTCTCCCAGGTTCATTAAGGCGTCGACCTCATGGGCTTGTCGGGTCAGGTCACAGTAAGCACTTTGCATGTTACGGAGAAAGACTTCGGTGGCTGCTTCTGGCAACAAGGCGATGGAATAAACTCGCTCGGCTAAGCGCGGCCCGCGCCAGGCCAATAACTGCAGGATGGCTGGCGCACCGCAGTGTTGGCATTGTGTGAGGCCACTCACCAGGCCTTGCCAGTCGGCAAACATATGCGCCACTGCTGTGGTGGCGCCCTGGGTGACAAAGCTATGTTGACAGTTAGCCAAGTTTTTTCGCGAACTCAATAAAGCCCGCCATCATGCGCTGGGCTCGCTGCGCCATGTTATCGTCAGCAAACTCGCCGGCATCGTTAAAGGCATTAAAGGCTGAAGGTACTGTGAAAGGTTGTGGGCTCACGTATGCGCCGATCCCGCTCAACATGGTTTTTAGATGTACAGCGACGCGACCACCGCCGCCAGGACCAGGGGAGGCAGCGGCGATAAATATGGGTTTGCCATTAAAGCAGTCGAGATTCAGAGAGGCATCATTGGAACGGGTACACCAATCAATAGCATTGACCAGCACAGGTGGCATATAGCCGTTGTACTCGGGGCTGGCAATAATATAGGCGTCTGCGGCCTGGAGCTTTGCCTTCAACTCAAGACAACCCTGGGGCAAACCGGATTCTGCTTCTAGATCCCCCTGGTAGATGGGCATCTCAAAGTCGATCAGATTGATGACCTCCACATCTTCACCTGCTGATTTCACACAGTTGGCCAGTGCCTGCACGGTCTTTTGATTAACAGAATCTTTACGGGTGCTGCCGGAAAACGCCAAAAACTTTGCCACGGGTTTTATCCTCCAAGGTTGATAGGCGATGTATACCCCGTCTCCACTGAGTCTTCAAGGAATGGTCTTCAAGGAATAGGCTTCAAGGAATAGGCGTCATGCCAAAACAGCCCAGTAGTGCAGCCTTGAACAGAAACTAGCTCTAGGTTTACTCTAGGCGGACACATTCCAAGTTTTTCCATCATTTTCCATTAGGGGGTATCAATGTCCGAAGCTGAAGCTGTGTCGGGTCCATTGCCGGTTGTACCTTGGCTGAAGGACGCGGCGAGTAATGATCCGTATCTTGAAGGTCACAAGTGCGATGAGTGCGGTTCTATTTTTCTGGGTGAGCGCTCCAACTGCTCAAACTGTGGCGCGCGGGACAAGATGTCCACGGTACGGCTGGCCAATAAAGGCAAGCTGTATTCCTATTCGATTGTGTATCGTAGTTTCCCTGGCATTGAGGTGCCTTATATTTCTGCCATTGTGGATCTTGAAGGTGGCGGCACAGTGAAGGGCAATTTGATCGGTATTGAGCCTGATCCAGAGAACATTGAGTTTGATATGGAAGTAGACGTTGTGTTTGAAGATGCCCTGGGTCGTAAAGACAAGGACGGCAACAGCTACATTAGTTACTTTTTTAAACCCGCCGGCTAGGTCGCGCTTAGGTTAGTCATTTAACAGGAGAGTAGGATGAGTGATGTATACATAATGGGCGTCGACATGATCAAGTTCGGTCGTTTCCCAGACAAAACAGTGCCACAAATTGGCGCCCAGGCTGCCTTAATGGCGTTAGACGATGCCGGTCTAAGCATTAAAGATATGCAAGCCTTGTATTGCGGCAATCTCGGCCAGGCCAATGCCATGGTTGGCCAGCGGCTGCTGCAGGAAATCGGTCAAACTGGGATTGGTGTGGTGAACTGCGCCAATGCTTGCGCTACCGGCGCAACGGCATTCCGTGAAGCCTGGATGTCTATTAAGGCAGGTATTCACGATGTTGTGCTTGCGGTGGGTGTCGAACAGATGGGTAAAGGTCTACTGGGCGGCGCTGGCGGCGGCGTTGGTATTCCGAAAGAAGGTCTTTTAGGTTCTGGCACCATGCCAGCGGTGTTTGCAGAAGCCGGTATGGAACATGCCCGTAAGTACGGCACCACCTTCGAGCAATTTGCGAAAGTGTCGGTGAAAAACCACCATCACTCCACGCTGAACCCCAAGGCCATGTACCAAATTGAAACGCCTCTCGATGTGGTTATGAATGCCGAGATGATTTCTTATCCCAATACCAAGCTGATGTGTTCTGTTAACGTTGACGGTTCTGCTGCAGCAGTGTTGGTATCAGAGAAGAAAGCCAAAGAGTTAGGCATGAGCCGAGCGATTAAAGTAAAAGCATCGGTTCTGGCTTCTGATCCTTACACAGATCGTGATCTGGTCATGCCCGATGTCAACGCCGTGACTCGTATTGCTGCCAAGCAGGCTTACGAAATGGCTGGCGTGGGCCCAGAGGACATTGACCTGGTTGAACTCCATGACTGTTTCGCCACCGCGGAGATTCTCCACTACGAGAATCTGGGATTATGCGGCGATGGCGAAGCCGGTCGCATGATTGATGACGGTGAAGTAGCCCTTGGCGGTCGTATCCCAGTCAATGTGTCTGGCGGCTTGCTATCAAAAGGCCATCCTCTGGGGGCAACAGGTATTGCCAACATCTATGAGGTATCCACGCACCTACGGGGTGAAGCTGACAAACGTCAGGTTGAGGGTGCCAGACTAGGTATGACCCATGTGATCGGTCTGGGTAGTGCTTGCGGTATCCACATTTTGGAGAAAGTGGCTTAACAGCCGCTGCCGATATAGAGGAGGGTGGTGCTTTGCACCGCCCTTTTTTTATGCCCTTATCATCAAGTTTATAATCCGCGGAGACCCCGGTGAAAATCGGCATTGTCAGTGATACCCATAACAACCTGAAAAACGTCCGGCAGATTATCTCGCTGTTCAACGACGTTAACGTTGAGCGGGTGATTCATACCGGGGACATAAGCCAGGCAAAGGTAATGGAAGCGTTCTCAGCGCTACAGGCGCCGCTATTCGGCGTCTACGGCAATAACGATCAGGGTGAGCTTGAGAGCCTTGCTGCCGCAGCAGACGCTATGGGGTTTCACTTTATTCAACCACCGCTGGCATTAGAGTGGGCCGGTAAAAAAATTGTTGTGGTGCACGATCCTCTGGAACTCGAACCCCTTGATACTCATGCCTATGATGTCATTTTACATGGCCATACGCATCGATTGCGGGTGGAGCGCAATGAACATCATATGATCTTTAACCCCGGTGAATGTGCTGGCATGATGCCAGGCATGAACGCCATCGGTGTTTTAGATTTACATAATCTCGAGCATGAGGTTTTGAAGTTCTGACGTTGTAACAGGCTCTTGAGAAGGGCTTTGGGCAAAAAAACATGCCAGTTCAGAACAGAATTCGCCCCCGCCATAACCGTGCATAAATTTATCCCATAGCACTGGCTTCGACGCGGTTAGGTAGTACTATGCAAGCACTGGTAGCTGCTCACCAGCATCAATAAGAAATGAGGACAGAAAACCTATGATGGACCTAGATATCCCAGAACGCTTGATCCCCGTTCGCGACAAAATTGATCAGTTTGTACGTACCAAAATTGATCCGGTGACTGACGAATACCAGACTTCTGTGAATGAAGAAGACCGCTGGTCACAAAGTGCTCGTCAAGAAGAGATTATGGAGAGCCTGAAACAGGAAGCTAAAGAAGCCGGGCTTTGGAACTTCTTTCTTCCTGAGAGTCAGGGCGGTGCCGGAGTATCTAACCTTGAGTATGCTCACCTGGCAGAAGTCATGGCGCGTAACCCCATTGCCTCTGAAGTGTTTAACTGTGCTGCGCCAGACACTGGCAACATGGAAGTACTAGAGCGTTACGGCACAGAAGAGCAAAAGAAGATGTGGTTAGAGCCACTTCTGGAAGGCAAGATTCGTTCGGCGTTTGCCATGACTGAACCTGGTGTTGCTTCTTCTGACGCTACTAACATTGCCACACAGGCAGTGCTCGATGGTGATGAATGGGTCATCAACGGTGAGAAGCATTATATCTCTGGTGCCGGCGACAAACGCTGCAAAATTATGATCGCTATGGTTGTGACCAATCCGGATGCGCCTAAGCACTTGCGCCAGTCGCAAATTCTGGTGCCAACGGATGCAGAAGGCGTGGATATTATGCGCGGTATGCAGGTGTTTGGTCATGACCACGCGCCTCACGGTCATATGCACATTAAGTTTACCGACGTTCGAGTGCCCAAAGAGAACTTGCTGCTGGGTGAAGGTCGCGGTTTTGAAATTTCTCAAGGTCGTCTTGGCCCAGGTCGAATCCACCACTGTATGCGATCTATTGGTGTTGCCGAACGAGCGCTGGAATTACTTTGCAAGCGTTCTCTGGAGCGTACCGCGTTTGGTAAGCCACTGGCGGAACTTGGCGGTAACTACGACGTCATTGCTGATTGCCGTATTGAACTGGATATGTGTCGTCTGGCTGTACTCAAAGCAGCATATATGATGGACACCATTGGTAACAAAGAAGCTCGCAAGTATATCTCTGCCATTAAAGTCTCCGTACCTAACATGGCTCTTAAGGTGATCGACCGTGCTATTCAAATTCACGGCGCTCTGGGTGTATCTCAAGACACACCTCTTGCTGGCATGTGGATGGGTCAACGTACCTTACGTCTGGCGGATGGTCCGGATGAAGTGCATCGACGCGTCATCGCTCGCGAAGAGCTGAAGAAATACCAGTAGTCAATGATTACCGGTAGAGAAGAGGAGCCTATCAGGCTCCTTTTTTTTGTCTGCGAGAAATCTAAAAATTTTGTTAATCTAGCGCCACAAGAGAGCTGGCTAACGTTGTTATGCACTATCTATTTTTGACCATTGCGATCATCGGTGAAGTGGTCGCGACAACGGCTTTGAAAGCCTCAGAAGAACTCACCCGGGTTGGTCCAAGCATCCTGGTAGGGGTGGGTTATCTGGTGGCCTTTTACTTTCTGATTCTGTCTATCAGAGTCATTCCAGTGGGCATCGCTTATGCCATGTGGTCCGGCATTGGTATTGTTCTGATTGGTGTTACTTCAGCTATTTTGTTTAAACAGATTCCTGATTGGCCAGCGGTGCTCGGAATGTTGCTGATTGTTGCTGGCGTTATGACCATTCACCTATTCTCAAAAACCACTGGGACACACTAAAGCTCAAGGAGACCAACATGCTGATGGGTGCAGTGCTTTACGCCAAAGACATGCAGGTGTTGGTGTCTTTCTATACTGCTCTTGGTTTTCAGGTTGTCCAATCCGATGAAACCTATACCTTGCTCAGTGGTGCCCAGACCGAGCTAACTGTGATTCAGGCGCCCAGGGAAATCGCTGACAACATCACGTTGTCGACGCCTGCCGCAGCTCGTAGTGAAACACCTATCAAGCTTGTGTTTTTGGTCGCATCCATTGAGCGCGCTGCAGAGCAGATCAACCAAACTGGGGGGCGCGTAGACCGTGGTCAACATCGCTGGGACTTTGGTCAGTACTTCGTTCAAGATGCCGTTGATCCGGAAGGCAATATTATTCAATTGCGTGAGCTAAAAGACCCATCGTAGCGTGCAGCTGTTGTACCGGCTGGTATGAAGAAACTAGTGAGCTAAAACTTAATGTGTCGTCCTAAAATAGGTTGACAGTTTTTTTCACAAAGCGGCTCCTTCAGGAGCCGCTTTTTTATGTACCTCATTCGGAGTTTTTAACCCAAGGCTGAGGTGCGGCCTGTATTCATTGTATATCAATACCGATTCATCAATGATCTGCTCGAGTATTTCAAATGTCGGGTATTCACCCAGCAAAAATTCCTGCTTCAAGATCCCATTCACTCGCTCTGCGAGAGCGTTTTGATAACAGTCATAGCCGTCCGTCATGGAAGGTTTAATGTCGTGACGCTGCAGCTCTGATTGATAGATCCCGGAGCAGTATTGCAGGCCTCGATCAGAGTGGTGCACAAGTGGTTTATTACTCGTCCGTTGTGAAGTGGCTTTCACAAGCGCTTTGACTACTTCAGCGGCGCTCATGTCTTTGCTTAAGTGATGGCCAACAATCCTTCGGCTAAACGCATCAGTGACGAGCGATAGGTAGTGCACACCCTCCTGGCTTTCCACATAGGTAATGTCACTGACGTAGGCCTCGTCTGGTCGTTCAAGCGTCATACCAGCATAAAGATTGGGATGTTTCCGCATCCAGTGTTTGCTGAAGGTCGTCTTGGTGTATCGTTTCTTCGGCTCGATCAGCATTTTGTGATCTCTGAGCAAGGCAAAGAACGAGTCACGGCCCAGTTTAATTCCCTGTGCCACTAGCTTTGGTTTGAGTAGGTGATAGAGCTTCCGAGTGCCGAGACGCGGCATAAAGCGGCGGATATCGCGCACCATCCCGAGGACAGGCTTGAGTGCAGCTTGACGGTGCTCATGCCTGCTCAATCGCTGGTATACCGCCTGCCGGGAGATGCCGTAAAGTCGACAACTTCGAGACAATCCTAATCGTCTACTGCCTTGCGCCTTTCGCGCCGTGAAGATAAAGACTTTTTTACGTAGTCGGTCCCCAGGTCCCGATCCACGTGTTTTAGCATCTCTTGATACAGATAATTACGATCCTCTGCATCCTTAAGTTGCTGTTCGAGTCGTTTGATTTTCTGCTCGGGTGTTTCAGGCTGTTTGGACATGTGCGTTCCATTTTGAGTCCAATCAAACTTACCATGCTTTCTTAGCCAGACAAGTACTGTGCTTTTGCCCTGAATACCAAAGCGTTCTTGCGCTTGTTTGTAAGTGAGATCGCCGCGCTCAACTTGTTCCACAACTGACAATTTAAAGGCCATTGTGTAATCACGCTGAGTTCGCTTTCGAGTTGGTTTAGTAGTGGTTTCCATGAAATAAGTCTCCAAGGTGTAAACCTATTTCAGGACGAGACA
>JBKAGC010000060.1:0-16547 GCA_046290215.1 Pseudomonadales bacterium
TTCCGGCTTTGGTCTGCCTTTGGTGCTATTGATGAAATTGCCGAGACTTACCCTGAGCGGTTTCAATTGAATAGTGACGACCGGATAACCATAGCAGCCGCTATGGCTGACTGGATTCAAACCTTTATTCCCGAGGGCTTTATGCCCCACGGCCACTGCTATCTGTGGCGCCCTGATATTCTCTGGATGCAGGTGCTGTCTGATGCCACCATTGGCGTGGCTTATTACGCCATTCCGATTTTGCTAGGGCTGTTCTTACTGAAACGACGTACGATCATCCCCCATCCGGAGATCCTCGGTCTGTTCGTGGCCTTTATTTTTCTCTGCGGTACCACACACTTCTTTGCCATCTTTACGATATGGTATCCGGCTTATGATGTGCAGGCGTGGCTCAAAACGCTCACCGCCATTGTGTCCATGATGACAGCAATCGTGCTGCTGCCAAAACTCCCGTCACTCATTGCCATGCCTGGCGTGCAACAAGCTTACGAAAAATCTCTGCAAGACTTAAAAGGCCTGGAAGATCGAAACATGGAACTCGAGACAATTCACGGTGTTTCTATGAATCGCGAACAACGCGTGGTGGAACTAAAGAATGAAGTGAACCAGTTGCTCGCAGAGCTCGATCGCGACACCAAATATCAGGTCGACTGAGCCAATGCGCTATATTGCTATCACAATTGGCGTGTTTATTTTCGGTCTATTGGTTCAGCACACCTTAAGTGAGTTTTACCTTGCCCGCGCTGCCCTGGGCTGGCTGCAAGGTCAACCTAATACCACCATCATAATGACCCCACAGCAACCTCAACTAAGCGCATGGTTAGACACCGAGAGTACCGACCCTGGGGAAATTCTCGAGTTTATATGGAACAAATTGTCCGCTGCTCTACTGCAGTTCACGTTGATTACCAGCACCTTGTTAGCCATTCTCATCGCTCGCTTTATACAAACCCAAAACGCCAGAATGAAGGCACTCGAGTCTCTGAACCGGCAACTGCAGGACGAGCAACAAAAGGCCAGGCAATCTCGTCAGGCATTGGTAAGCTTAAACGACGACTTACGCCTGGCGCGTAAAGAAGCAGAAACTCTCGCCAGAGAGCTAAGCCGCGCCAATGTCAACTTAACAGGACGCAACCACGAGATGGAACGTTTCGTCTACACCGTCTCTCACGACCTCCGGGAACCGATCGTGACCATTTCTGGGCACTTGCAGCTATTAGGTCGGGAGCTAATAGATGAAAAGCAATTGTTCCGCCTGCAGCGAGCACAACTAAGCCTTGAGTTTATGGAGAAACTGCTCGACAACCTGCTGATTTTATCTCGCACCATTCATCAGGAATTTAGCGCAAAGTTGGTCAAAATTGGCGACGTGGTCAACCCGTTAGTGAGCATGTTCGCACATCAAATTGAAGAAGTGGGTGGTCGAGTCGTGACAAGAGTGCCGCCCACGGAAATCTATTGCAATCAACAGCAACTGTCACAAGGCCTGCAGAATCTGGTCAGCAACGCTATCAAATATCGCAGCGCAGAGCGTCCTTTGCGGATCGAAATTGAGTGTCAGGAGTCCGCCAGCGAGGTCTGTGTCATTGTCAGAGACAATGGCATCGGAATCGAAGACGCTCACCATGACAAAGTGTTTAAAGTGTTCGAAACTCTAAACGAAGGCGAGGACACCGGCGTCGGTCTTGCCATTGTTAAATCCATCATGAAAAAGCATGGTGGCAGTGTCACTCTGGAGTCACAATTCGGCGTGGGCAGTGAGTTTCAGTTGAGGTTCCCAAAACCATGAGTAATACCAAGCCAAACCAAAACACCATCACGGTAATGGTCATCGAGGATAATCAGGATCACGCTGAATTCATCATCGATGCAATCTACGCCGCGAACCCAGACCACCGCGTGGTTCTCGAACGAGACGGCGAGTCGGCAGTCAACGAGCTAGAACATGCTCGCGAAAAGTTGCCTGATCTCATCCTCATGGATATCAAAATGCCGCGACTCGACGGCCTCTCTGCGCTGCGTATCCTGAAGAACACAGAAAAGCTTAGGCTGATTCCCGTGGTCATTGTCACCACCAGCACGACCAGCATTGAACTAGATGAGGCCTATCGTGCCGGGGCTAGTGGATATATCAAAAAGCCTATGGAACTGGACATATTCCAGGAAAAAATCCAGCACATGATTCATTACTGGGCAGATACCGTTGAACTACCAGGTCGGCTTCTATAAGCGGGTTAACTCAGACAACGGCCATTGCTCGAAGCCGCCAGGACCACCCCACATTACTAAATCACTAGAGATCAAAGCTTTAAACTGACTTCTCTGGCAAATCAGAACCCGGCTGAGGATCTTTCTTAGCAATTTTACCAACACCGTCCAGACGATCTCTGGGATTGATTAGCGTTGGACGCCCCAGCATTAGATTGTTGGGATACACTATGGACTCGCGATTCTCCGTAATGAGCCGGACGCTAAACAGAGTAACATCGGCAATGTAGCCTTCCGCGTAGTTATCGCCGTCGATGACGCGAACAAAAGTACCGCGCCCATAGGAGGGATGAAGCAGCAAAACAAAGTAACAAGTGACGTTACTCAGCAGCGACCACTGCGCGAAAAACGCAACCCCTAGCAAGGTCAGGGCGGTACCCGCCACCACCAGCAGCGAGCCCAGTTCAATTCCCCAGATAAACACCAGCAAGGTGGCACCCACCAGCCCAGTAATAATCCGCGCCATGTACTTGGCCCGACCTAGAGAATCATCCTTAAAACCACCGCGCTGGATACTTTCCTCAAGCCGTGGCGTACTCATCCGGTCTACTACCGCATAAACAAACACCACGAGCAATGTGACGGCCATTTGAATGGCGTTTTCCTGAATCCAGGACCAAACAGACTCTATCAATCGATAATCCAATATTCGTTAAGGGCAGGCAACGGTCGCCGCCTATTAGCCCGGAAGATACCTTAAGCCAAGATGATTGCAACTACTAGCAAACGCGGCTGCGTTGATAGGGAAATGTGAGCGCCGGCGAGCGCGGCGCTCATAAAAAGTTAAGGTTTACGAAACTTAAGCGTCCATCGGTCAGTGTTACCGGTAACACTGTGACGACCGACTTCATACACCAGTTCATCATCCAGTCTGTGATGCAAAGTGGCATAATCTACAAACTCAAAACCCGCGGCTTGAATTTCTTTAATGGCCAGGACCGGATCGAACCGGCGGCGATTCTCACTATTGGGCGCTTCCATGTGCCGCGCCGTATGGTCAACCACAGCGTATATACCACCGGACTTAAGTGCATCAAAAGCAAGCTGGTTCATGGCAGCACGACCTTGCTCACCAAAATTGTGATAGTTGCGGAAGGTTAGCACCATGTCCACATTGCTAACGCCCAGCCCGTCTTCTGGAGCATCCAGATTATAAAAACGTGCACCGTCTGGACGATAAAGCCGACCACCTTCACCAGTGATGTTCATAGCTTCGAAACCTGGTTGCTCAGCAAGTCGCTGCTTGATACCACCAGTACCTAGCGCGGCGTAATATTTACCTTTTTCTGCCACCGTAGGCACCAGTAACTTGGTATACCAACCACCACCTGGTACCAGCTCAACAATGGTCATGTCATCGCGCAGACCAAAGAATTCTAACGTTTCCACAGGCTTACGGTTTCTATCCCGGGCCACCTCCGCCTCTGTACGGATGTCGCTCTTCATCGCAGCCATGAGCTTTTCTTTGGTGGCAGCAAAGTCGCCATGATTATCTGCGCTTGCTGACATCGCAGCGCACAGCAACGCAAAGGCTATAAATATAGATCTCATCTTGTCTCTCTCACTCTGGTCGGGGGTTTAACCGATTACGTCATATGCGCACGGCTGGTTCTTTGCCTTAACTTAGCACGGTAGTGCCGATACTTCAGCGGGATTAACCCGCAAAACAACCCAATCGTCGCAATGGATTGCAGTGGGCAGGCAACTACTCAATCACAACGCCGCTGTTTTCCAACTCCTCGGCAATTTCCTCCGCTTTATCGCTATTCAGCGCTGGTTTCCGGAAGTAGGTTTCCGCGGCAAACACGGTACCTGGTAGGCAAAAGAACACCGCCAGAATATAGGCAATGGCCCAGCCGCGATTAAGCACCACTCGACTCCCCAGCCAGTGCGCAGACCAGAGCGGCGTGTTTTTCACCCAGGGCACAAATTGGAACACCACAACGCCAAACACATTGTACATAAGGTGCACCAACGCGATTTGCAAAGCCACTACACCAGCTTCACCTGCCACCGCAGTGGCCGCTAACAACGCGGTGATGCAAGTACCAATATTGGCACCCATACTAAACGGGTAAACTTGTCGGGTAGTAAGCACACCAGCCCCGGCAAGCGGTACAACCAGGCTGGTCGTGGTAGAGGAGGACTGCACCAACACCGTAACTATGGTGCCAGAGAATATCCCCATCAGCGGACCGCGACCCACAGCCGTATCGATAATACTCTGGGCCCGCCCGGTCATTATGTTCTTCAAGAGGTTTCCCAGCAGGATTACCGAGGCGATAATCAGACTAATGCCGATCATGATTGCTAGAAAAGGCCCCACTGACGCTGGCAAGTAGTGCAGCCCATCAATAATCAGCCCACTTAACGGCTTGGTGATAGCACCCATAAAGTTTAATCCACTCATTGAGGCACTGCCGTCACTGTAAAACCAGCCGGCCATGGCACCGCCAAGCCGCTCCAGCGGATGGAACATAATTTCAATGGGCAAAAAGATTAAAATGCTATACAGGTTAAAGAAGTCATGGACGGTGGCAGCCTCAAATGACTTGCCGAACGCCGCCCTGTCTCTGAGATTGCCGAGGCTAACAATTGTGTTGGTAATGGTGGTGCCCATGTTGGCACCCATAATCATGGGTACTGCAACAGAAACCGGGACACCACCGGCAACCAGGCCAACAATCACCGAAGTGACGGTGCTGGATGATTGCACCAGCGCCGTGGCAAGAATACCTAAAATCACACCAACAATTGGATTACCGGCAAATTCAAAAATGGCGGCGGCGCCTTCCTTGCCACCGGATAACCATTTAAAACCGTCGCCAATAACGCCAACACCAATCAGCAGGGTGTAAACCAGAAATAGCACAAGCAGCCAGACCACAGGGCTAGTTCTCGTTGAACTGATGACTCTGGGGGCCTCTATTTCGCTAAGGGTTGGTTCTGCTGGTGGGATCAATAGGGCTACCTGGCGGGCAAATGTTAACCCGCCAAGCGTACCGCCCCTTTGTATAGATTAGATAAAGTTAATGGTTCGAATTATTCGAGCTAACCATCATCTTCCATCACACCTTTCATGTGCTCCCAGGACGAGGCGAAGTCTTCCATAAAGTTTTGCACCACGGTGCGGGTAGATAAGGTTTCATTCATCAAGCCAACACCTTGCCCCACCCAGTAGGTTGCTAAACGTTTAGCCCCAGAATGCCCCGAGTCTGCGAGTTTGTTGATTCGTGATAAGGCCGGCTCACTGATCAAACTTTGCAACGGCATGGGCAGGGTTTCCGGCGCATCTTCACTCATCCAGGCATCGGTCCAGGGGGAGCGCAATTGCCGGGTATATTTACCGGTGCGGCTTTTCGAGCGCACGGTTTCACGGGAAGAAGCGGTAAGCATTTTTTCTTTCACGCTTGGGGTGGTTTCTGCCTCGGTGGTGGTTAGCCACACAGAACCAGTCCAGGCACCCGCAGCCCCCATCATCATGCAAGCCGCCATTTGCTTGCCGGTGACAATACCGCCGGCAGCGAGTACCGGCACATCCATACCGGCTTGCTGCAAAGTGGCCAGCACCTCAGGGACAACAACCAGGGTTGAGATTTCACCGCAGTGACCACCAGCCTCAGTGCCAGACACCACTAGAAAATCCACTCCCGCTTCCACATTTTTAATGGCGTGTTCGCGACTACCAGTTAACGCGCCCACGGCAATGCCTTTTTCCCGCGCGGCCTCAACCATAAACGGTGGCGGCGCTCCCAGGGCATTAACCACGGCTTTGATGGGGTGCTTCAGTGCCGCCTCAAGAGTGGCACTAGCGCCGCTTTCCCGCATGGAGTTACCAAAACTATCATTGACGCCGCCATCCCAAAGACCAGCGGTGTCGATACCATGCTCCGCCAAAATGTTTTCCACATGGCGGCGGTGTTGATCTGGAATTCTTGCTTCAATGTCCGCCGCGGTGAGATTGCCTTCCCGGTCAGCAATACTGGTGGGCACAATCAAGTCAACGCCATAGGGCTTGCCATCAATATGCTCGTCGATCCAGTTCAACTCAATTTCCAGTGACTCAGGGGTATGACCCACAGCGCCCAGTACGCCAACCGCCTTGCTCACTTCAACAATGACATCCCGGCAATGACTGAAAGCCACCAGCGGGAATTCGCAGCCCACCAGTTCACAAATTTTACTTTTCATAACGCTCCTAACGATTTCTTAATGGGGAATACTTCTATCAATATTGTGGCAACCTAGCCGTCATAAAAGCTGGGCGAGTGCAGGCCGACCATCTTGCGGGTGCGCTCATCATCAAGTGCAGCTAGCACCTCGGGATCCACATGGTTAACTTGCGCGGTAGGTTTAACGCGCTGGGCAATGTCCCTGCGGCCATAGTGAATTTGCAGAAACAAACGACCGGAGTCTTTCTCCGTCGTTGGAATTCGTCGATGCCACAGGTCGGAAACAAAAAACGCGATGTCACCGGCCTTTGCCAATAAGGGCACACAACCCTGGCCATTAAACTGCAAATCATCATTCATCAGCTGATCCCAGGGTGGGAAACGGCCCGATAGATGACTGCGCGGAATAACGCCAGTTGGCCCATCATCTAATCCTGAGTCTTCTAGAAATACGTGTACCCCAATGGCAAACACCGGATGAGGAATATCCTCGGGCCACTGCATACCTTCTGCCAGGGGTACGTGAGGGCCACCATCCACATGCCAGTTAAAGCCGCCTTCATGCTTTTGCCCGGCGGGATTATGCCAGGCAGTATTGGCGATCACATGGCAATCATTACCCAGCAGCGGCTCAATGACTTGAAGAATCTTCGGGTGGGTCAGGCAACGTAAGCTGGCTGGGCTGCGATTAAACATTTCATAACGAAACATCTCATCATCCTCGGCAGTACGACGAGTTGTCCGTGCATCGGCGCCGCGGGCTGCAAAGACACCAAGGACCTCCTCACGCAGTTCTGCGACTTCAGCCGTGGTTAAGGCTTCCTTAACCACTACATAACCTTCTCGCTCGAGATGCTCGGCAGCCGGCGTTGTGTCATCGGCACGCTTCACCGTCAGGTAATTACCTGTTCGCTTGATCATGACTCCCCCCTTTTACTTCGATGCTAGCGCGATGCTCAGCTAAAGTCTAAAACCTCCTGGCCAACGCAGCACGACCTATCTTATTGCACAAATTCAAGATAGAGCGCTAATCCTGTGCAATCGATTCGGTAATAAGCCGCCTAAACGGCATTTCGCCGCGGGCAGAAATGGCACAAGCATTGCGGATTGATTTGAAAGGTATCTGGTCACTCAATAGGTTCAATCCAGATAAACCAACATCACCCTGGCAAGCCAAAGTAAGGAGCACCACCATGAACTCGTTTTCAGATACAGACTCAACCATCATTATGGCCGACATTGCGGATCTGTTTGAGCTAGAAACAGCAGAGACCAATGACACAGCGGAGGAAACTGCAGAAAACTTATACGCCATGCCGTCTGCAGCCTGAGGCAGCTCGTACTTATCAGCGAGGCTGTGCGCTACAATAGGTCTCCCGTGAGTATTGGAGACTAACTGTGAAGTACATTGCGACTTTCTTTTTTGCCCTGGTGTGTTGTAGCCATGCCATTGCCCAGACCATTGAGTTCAAGCCGTTTGTAATACCAGACAGTGGCCGCATTGTGATTCCTATCACCGGCGAAAACCTCACGGGTGCCGCCGCGATCATCAATGAGCGACTCGATGACCGACTTCAACAAGCCATCACTGAGGCCGATTTTAACGGTGCTGAAGGCAAATCACTGACCTTATTTGGCCTGTCACCTTATGCCCGAATTGACCTCATTGGTCTTGGCGACTCAGCCATAGATCGTAACGCAGCAGAGGATGCCGGCGGAATTGCCGCGGCCGCTTTAGGCAAAGTAGAAGGGGGCACCATCCAGGTGCTGTGGAACCCAGCCAACGCCAAACCAGAGGCCACCGGAGCACGTTTTGCGTTCGGTTACCAACTTCGCAGTTATCGCTTCGACCGTTACTTTGCCGACCGGGTTGATCCGGAAACACTACCTACCTTACAAATACTCAGTAACGATAATTCCGCCAGCCAGTATGAGACCGATTTGGCCCATCTGGCACGCGGCGTCTACTTTGCCCGCAATATGAGTTCTGAACCAGCCAACACGATTTACCCGGAATCTTTTGTGGCAAGAGTGCAAGAGGACTTCGCTGGGATCGACAACATTACGATTCGCGTTCTTGATGAAAATGACCTGCAAAGTCTGGGCATGGGCGCTCATTGGGGCGTGGGCAAGGGCTCCATCCGGCCGCCAAGACTTCTCATTATTGAATACGCCGGTGGTGGCGACGAACCGCCAGTGCTCCTTGCTGGCAAAGGCATTACCTTCGATACCGGGGGTATTTCTATCAAGCCCAACACTAACATGTGGCAAATGAAAGGCGACCTGGGTGGCGCCGGTGTTGTGACGGGCACCATTTACGCTGCTGCAAAACGGGGCGCGAATGTGAATCTGGTGGCGATCTCGGCACTGGCGGAAAACATGCCATCCGATCGCGCAACACGTCCCGGCGATGTTTTGACCACCATGTCTGGCAAAACTGTGGAAATACTCTCCACCGATGCGGAAGGTCGTCTGGTGTTGTCAGACGCGGTGCATTACGGGCAACATGAGTATTCACCCAGCGTACTAATCGACGTTGCCACCCTAACAGGCTCTGTGGGCCGCGCTCTTGGTGACCGTTACGCAGGTATCTTTAGCCGCGAGGCGCATCAAAGCACTCTGGATAACATCGCCGCTGCCGCAAAAGCTGCCAATGAGGCGGTTTGGCAGTTACCGCTGGATAAAGGCCACTTTAAGCAAATCGAATCGGACTATGCTGATATCAAAAACAGCGGTACCGGTCGGCCAGGTGCCAGCACCGCCGCGGCCTTCATTGGAGCTTTTGTTGATGAGTCGCAAACCTGGGTGCATCTGGACATTGCTGGCGTGGACTACTTAAGCAAAGCCACGCCAACGGTACCTAAAGGTTACTCCGGTTGGGGCGTGCGCACGCTGGATGAGTACTTGCGGCAGTATCACGAGAATTAGCTTGAGATGCCAACAAGGGTAAACGCTTTCGCGGTTTCCGGCGTATCACTCTTATGAGTGAAAACTTAAACCACATTTCTCGACTGGAATTACTGGATACCCTAAAGGTGCTGCCCAGCGGCAGCACCGCCGGGCAAGCCATCGCAGAGTTACTCAACGCGCCACCGCTGGTTACATCCCAGCATTCTGAAGACGACATCTTCGACATCCAGTTTGAGCGCAACATTCTTGAAAGCATCGCTTATGAGATCGAACAGTACGCGTTTGAGCGGGCCGGGCCTTATGTGGAGGCGGTACAGGATGGGACCAACAGCAGCGGCGAAGATCGCTCATTCCAATACTGGCAAACTCTGTCTGAGCGCTGGAGTTACCTCGAGCTGATGCGCTAATTCGTGACCCGCGCATGAAACAGCAGAAAGCAAAACAGTATAAAACCTTGCGCTTGATTCTTGGCGATCAACTCAACCATCAGCACAGTTGGTTTGAAGAGCCCAGCGGCGACACCTTGTATCTGATGGCGGAGTTACATCAAGAAACCAACTATGTGCGCCACCATATTCAGAAGGTGTGCGCCTTCTTCACTGCTATGAAAGCCTTCGCCAACCATCTAGCGAGCCTGGGTCATGACGTGGTGTATCTGGATCTTGATGACACGAAAGCATTTGATGACCTCACCGACCTCGTGACAGTAATGTGCCGCGAGCGCGGCATCGAACGATTCGAATATCAGCAACCCGATGAATATCGCTTATGTGAGCAGCTCGCCGCCTTGAAGTTGCCCGACATCGCTATCGAAAAGTTTGAGACCGAACATTTTTATTTGCGCCACGGGGACTTAACCAGGTACTTCAAACCGGCCACATCCCACAAGATGGAATTGTTCTATCGCAAGATGCGCAAAGAACAGAATGTCTTGATGTCCGGGGACAAACCTGTAAAAGACAAATGGAACTTTGATCACGACAATCGAAATCGCCTGAAACCAGAGGATTTGGCAGCTATTCCAGAGCCACTGTTGTTTAGCCACAGCGTTAAAGCGGTTCTTGAGCGCTTACAACGTCACAACATTGAAACCATCGGGCAAGCAGAGGCGTCTTTAACCTGGCCCATCAGCCGCGCTGAATCGTTGCAACTGCTGGAGTACTTTTGCGAAGTGCAACTGCCCGCATTTGGCACCTTTCAGGACGCCATGACGGATCAGTCAAAACACAGCTGGAGCCTATATCACTCGCGCTTGTCCTTCTCCCTCAACGCCAAGCTGATATCGCCCCGGGAGGTCGTTGACGCTGCGGTAGACGCTTATCAATCCAGCAACAGCATCGACATTGCCCAGGTGGAAGGTTTTGTTCGGCAAATTCTCGGTTGGCGCGAATATGTCCGCGGCATCTACTGGATCAATATGCCGGACTACGCCAGCTACAACCGCTTCAAGGCGGATAAAAACCTGCCTGAGTTCTACTGGGATGCCAAAACAAAAATGAACTGCATGGCCAATTGTATTGACCAGTCATTACAGTATGCCTACGCCCATCATATTCAGCGCTTGATGGTTACCGGCACCTTTTGTTTGCTGGCAGGCATCGATCCAGACCAGGTCGATGAATGGTATCTGGGCATTTACATTGATGCCCTTGAGTGGGTGGAAATGCCGAACACGCGAGGCATGAGCCAGGCTGCTGACAACGGCATTATGGCGACAAAACCCTACGCTGCCTCAGGCAACTACATCAACAAGATGAGCGACTATTGCAAAGGCTGCTATTACAAAGTGAAAGAAAAAACCGGCGAGCGTGCTTGCCCTTTTAACAGTTTGTACTGGCACTTTATGCACAAGCACCGCGCAGAACTCGAAAAGAACCCGCGCATTGGCATGGTGTACCGAAACTGGGACAAAAACAGCCAACAAGAACAAAAGCTGGTATTAGATCGCGCGCAGTGGTGCCTGGATAATATCAACCAACTCTAAGCGCATCGCCCTAGCGATATTGAGCATGATCTTCCATGCGGTCGAAACCTATCATCGTGCCGTTGCTGAGTAGCTGCCGGATTCGCCAGGGCCGACCTTCTTCATCTAACTCAAGCACACCAATCCCCGCACCATTGAGCAAGCGCCGGCCGTCCGCCAACCCTTCTGGTTTCCTTGGCACCACTCGCATGCGGCGCCTGCGAGTAAACATATTCAGCGGTGAGCGCGGCGAGTAAAGCCAGCGGTTTAAAATGTCGAGCACATCCAGCAAGCGTTTTGGAAACTCGTTTTTTAAACCACTACTACAAATTTGCCAGATATCCGGTCCTTCATCCTGACGGCGCAGCTCAACATCGTAAACAAACGAGTAGTGCACATCTCCTGACAGGATGACAAAGTTTTGCGGCGTCTTTGGGTGCAAAAAGACATTTAAGATGGCCTGGGCCGTACCTGGGTGACCACTCCAGTTTTCTGCATCTACCACTAACGGCTTACCTAAGCGGGCAAACGTATGTTGAATCAACTCAATCAGCTTGACGCCAAATATCGGCCCCGCCGAAACCAGCAGCACCGCGGGCTTTTCTTTTAGGGTTTGTTGCAAATCGGTAATGGCTTCCCAATCCAACAGGCCGGAAGGTTTCACGGGATTACTTTCCGATGGCCAGCGCCGCGTTCGAGTATCTAGCACCACCAGTTCAGGGGAGGTTTGCCAGGTATACTCCCAACCCTTGTAAGCAATAAGGTCATCAATCAACTGGTCATGGCCCTGGCTACCAGGCTCACTTAAAGCACTTTTTAACGGCTCTAAAAACGCTTCATACCGTTCGGGACAATTCCCCCAACCTTGACATAGCAAGTAGCTAATCAGGGCGTTACCAATGATTCGCCGTGAGAAACCATTGCCATAAGCCGCCTCTTCCCAGTCACGATTTAGGTTCCAGTCATCTGTGACATCATGATCATCAAAGATCATGGCGGTTGCCACGTGGGCCAGCAGCCGCTGCACGTTTGGCAAACCGGCACAAAAGGCATCAATACGCTGTTGCTCTTCGATATATCGAGCAACATATTGCTGTTGCAGTT
Organism: Pseudomonadales bacterium; assembly: GCA_046290215.1. Taxonomy (GTDB): domain Bacteria; phylum Pseudomonadota; class Gammaproteobacteria; order Pseudomonadales; family Azotimanducaceae; genus JAHRVQ01. The sequence goes on from JBKAGC010000060.1 coordinate 12,418, forward strand.
CAGGTGGCAGTTGTCGCTCGCGAAGCCGCTCCCAGAGCATGGGAGACCAAACCAGCAAATACATGGCGAGGTGTTCCGCCAGGGTAATCAGATGATTATCGCTGGCCACAGAGGTGAATACGGGTTTCTTCGCGCCACCGATCATGCGTTGATACCACAACGCCTGGGTTTCCTCCTCGGGCAGGAGTTGCATGCGCTCAAAGTAGCTAGCGCTATCCTTATACAAGCTACTGGACTGATTCAGCGGCGCTGCGGCAATGTCAGCCAGGTCTTCCGGGTAAATACCTAGTAATTCGATGACCTGATGAACCGCATATAACATGGGCCCGGCCACATCGTCGGTGTACACCTGATCACCACTCATCAGCAGCAACGAGGGTCGACTGGGTAACACGTCGTGTTTGCCAGCCAGCATGTCCAACATCAAGCCATCTGCCGCAACCAGGCCGTCACCGGACGGGTGATGAGGCTTACGACAGGAACCATGCAACATACTGTCAATGCGACCGGGAATTTCTAAAGAGAGACCTTCCTGACCAGGATACAAAAGGTGCGGTGCTAGTTTTATGACATCAAGCCACTTACCCTGGCTGGCAAAACAAAGCTGGTAAGGAATCCGCGTTTCTCTCGGCAGTTCCTCTTCTAGTTCTATATCTAACCAGCCAATGTGAAGGTGTTCACCAGCCTGTATTAGCTGCCACTGGGACGACTCCGAGGCAGTGAACTGATACTCCGCCGGCTCAAAGCCTTCTGTTGAAAAGGTAAAACGCACATCGCTAGCTTCTGCAAGCGCACACCAGAGACTTAACCGGGTTGGTGTCAGACGGCGGAGAATGGGGCCGGCAATGAGCAGCGGCGCAGTAGCATCGTCAGCACCATTCTCAGCTCCGGGTTGATCTTCGAACTGCTCATCACTTTGCGTCATGCTCAGGCGAGATCTACCATCAACGCTTTCGGCCCGCCAAGCCCGCTACCTTCTCCAGCATCTACGCTGGTGGATAAAGAAATTTTAGAGAAGTTTTCCACCAACTGTTGTACCGCAATTTGCCCTTCCAGCCGCGCCAGGTGAGCACCGAGACAAAAATGGATGCCAAAACCAAACGCCAAATGCGGATTTGGGTCACGATCAATCTGGAACGTTTCTGGGTTTGTAAAAACTCGCTCATCCCGGTTAGCACTGCCAATCAGGGGAATCACCAATGAGCCCGCCGCGATATCGGTACCAGCAATATTCACATCAGCGGTGGTTCTACGGATGGTTGCCGCGAACGGTGAATAATAGCGCAGCGCTTCTTCCACAAAAGTCGGCACCAGTTCCGGGCGCTCTCGCAGTTGGCCAATAGTTTCTGGGAACTCATCAAAGATGCGTACCGAGGCTGTGATTAAACCGGTAGTGGTTTCGTTGCCGGCGATCAAAAGAAGCCGACAAAAACTTAACAGTTCTTCGTCGGTCAGCTTGCCGTCTTCGGTTTCAGTTTCGATCAGACGACCCAATAAGTGATTCACCGGGTTCTTGCGCAGTTCGGCAATGCGCTCAAGAAAATAAGCATTCATTTCCATCCCACAGCGTTCCGCTTCTGGGCTTGGCTGGGCAAAGAGAATATCGCCAATATTACTAAAAATGGCATCTGACCAGACCTTAAACGCCTTCATATCGCCATCAATGACACCGAGCATATGGGCAATGATATTCACTGGCAGCGGTGACGCTAACGCATCCACCAGATCCACGGTCTTATGCTGCTTCATATCCGCTACCAACTCGGCACAGCGAGTTGCCACCAGATTGCGCTGGGCCTCGATGTGCGACGGTTTAAAAGCGTAGCTCACCAGCTTACGCATGCGGTTATGGAACGGCGGATCACTAAACAACATGCTGGGCTGGCGCTCTTCCGCGGGACGCATGGAGACATCAGACGAGAAGGTTTTAAAATCCTTCAAAATCCGGTGCACATCCTCATGGCGGAAGACTTGCCATGGTCCTTCTGCTTCCATTCGAGTCACGGGTTCGTGATCTCGCATATAACGATAAAAGCCGTATGGATCTATGGTTTGATCAGGCCTGGCCGTCTTCGCGCTTTCTGTGGTATCGCTCATAGTGCTCCCTCTCTGAGCCAATATCATAACGGACACCCGTGCACAGGGTTAAGGGAAACACAGCAAAATTGACCTTGATCAATTCACTTCGTCACCTGAGCCCCTATAGTGGATCTTCGGACATGATCAGAAGAACTTCATGGTAGAACATTTCGGTGATATGACTCATGAAAATGGCTATGTGGTGACCACGATGACGCGTGAGCTTAACGACGTTACCGCCCAGGACGTGTGGCGCATGCTCAGCCAGGAAAGCGAACGAGTTAAATGGCTAGCACCCGGCACCATCGATTTATTTGCCGGTGGCCGCGCCAAACTCGATTTCAAAGACAGCTATGTTGAAGTTGATAGTGCCGTGACCCGCTGCGAGACCAACAAAGTACTGGAATTCTCCTGGAGCAGCGGTCAGGACCCCATGCGCCCCATCTGTTTTGAGATTGCCGGGCAAGAAGATGGCAGCTGCAAGCTGACGCTCACAGTCAGCATTCCCGACACTGAGGTTGTGGCACGCTCTTGTGCCGGCTGGGAAGCTCACCTGACCATGCTGCAAGCAGCCCTTGCGGGCGTTCCTTGTAAGTTTCCACTGGACCGCTTTAAGGCCAGCCGCGAATACTTCGACACCCAACTTGCACAAATCATGATGAGCGAAGTGCCGGTTCTGAGACTGTAGCAACGCGCTTGAGTGGCCACTGAGCAGCAAGCCAAGGAAAGTGTTTGAGGCAAACTGGCTAGCGCGATAGTCTTGCCGTGCAAGTGAGATGCCCTAACCTGAGACAACCCATGCAAGACTTCACAGAAAGACACCACCCTTTCCAGGCCTGCTTTAACTTCCGGGACATTGGTGGCTACCCGACTGCCGATGGCCACACCGTAAAGTGGGGCCGCTACTATCGCGCCGGTCGGCAAGATCGTATGACAGAAGAAGATCTTGCGCGACTGCAAAAACTCGGCGTGAAAACTCAAATTGACCTGCGCAAAAACGATGAGGTAGCCGATCAGGGCCGCGGTCCGTTACCAGAGATGGGCGCAAACTACTGCCACCTACCGGTCATCCCCGATGGTGGTAGCGACGAGCTAGCCAGATTGGTGGGGGATACCGGTATTTCTGGCGCTCGCTACCTGGGCTATTTAAGTTTTGGACCAGATACCTGGCTAGAACTGTGTGACCTACTCGCCAGTGCGGATCATCATCCCATCGTCATACACTGTACTGCTGGCAAAGATAGAACTGGGGTCTCCACGGCGTTTCTCCTATCCATCCTGGGCGTACCCAGGGAGGTGATTGAGGCAGATTACCTGCTTACTAATCGCGATGTACCGCGGCAAATAGAATTTCTCCAGGCCAACAACCTACTCCCAGAGGGTATGGATGTGGCCACCATGACCCATCATGCTGGTGTTCCTGAGACAGCCATGAAAGACTTTTTGGATCTCATGCAAGAGCACCACGGCGGACCACTAGCTTATCTGGAATCTATCGGCGTCAGCGCGGCAACCTTCGATACCATTCGCCAGCACTTTCTTATCCGATAGACTGGACCGTTCTAGGATTGCGCAGCTCGCTGCACGGCGCGCGCATCAAACTCTGCCAGATAAGTCACCACGTCCTTGAAAGGCATGGGTCTAGCAAAATAGTAGCCCTGCAACTGCGGACTATTCAGGGCGGCTAAAGCGCTAACATGTTGGCTAGTCTCGACGCCCTCTGCCACCACCTTCAATCCTAACGATTGCGCCATGGCGACAATGGTTTTAATCACTGCCACTGAAGACTCATTGTCTTCCATGTTAATGACAAAACTACGATCGATTTTTAAGGTACTAATGGGCAACTCATGCAAGTACGACAGTGATGAGTAACCCGTACCAAAGTCATCAATCATAAACTCACAACCTAATTCGATGAGCTCTTGCATTTTTGCAATGACGCTACTGGTGTCTTTAATCAGACCACGCTCCGTGAGTTCGATTTTGAGCTGACCTGGCCGCAAGTCGTGATTCGCAAACACCTCGCGCACCGTGGGGATAAAACGCTG
>JBKAGC010000061.1:0-16370 GCA_046290215.1 Pseudomonadales bacterium
GCCCGGGAGCAAGATCTCCCACAGACGAGGCCGCATAGGCGACTGAAAACCGGATCTATACGAATAGTGAAAGCGGAAAGAGGTTGAGAATGAATTAGCAAAAAAGAAATTTATGGGGCTATCGCCCCATGACAATTCAGTTAACAAAATGGGTTGCAGGGGTAGTCCATAGGCGACATGTTAGATACCTCTCTTAGCAATTTTTACCGAATCAGCGCATACGCCAAAAAACATACGCAGCTCCATAGCCCAAAAAACGTAACTATTATCCTACCCTCATAGGTGGTTCTTATTCCAAAGGGCCGTTCACCGTCGTGATTCGGTGATCCAATCAATATTCGACCTATATAGCCATTTCCAATCGCCCATAGAAAAAGTATTACCAAAACTGGACTAGAAAACGGGTCTTCTGTGATAAAAAAAATGTAGGCGACCGCCAGGAACGCCGTTATTCGAGTAAACCATACAAAAAGGACGTATGGTCTTACGTTCTTCTGGTATTGGTTCATCGTGTATCTAACACCCTGTTAAGCGGCAAAGCGCCGAGGACCCAAATGTGATCCACATTTGGGCCGCAGGTGATTTGTCCGAGTGAGCGTCAGCGAACGACTTGAACAGCATGTTATAAGCCTCGCTCCATTCTTCGTTTTTCATTTCCGGTTCTCGCAGGAAACACACCAAACTGCCATATTGATTTAACCATGGTGAAAAGAGTAACCCGCATGACACATGATGCCAAGCTGGTTACAAAGTGAGCATTTTTTCCGCGACGCTGTCGCTTGCTAGTGTGTCGTTGTTAGGGCGTACAACCCTACCAACTAGATACGATGGTTAACGAAACTGTTGTGATGAGAACTCTCAGCGCGATGTTTTCGAGGCAGTAGTTCAGAAACTACTGCGTAAAATATTTCGCAAAGCGCTTATAACAACTTAGTGTTCGCCTAATTTGGCGAACAACACGTTTTATTTTTTTATTTTCTTTCATAACAAAAGCTTAACCCAACTCCCACACGACAAACACCACCCCTCCCCTTGATATCAACTCAAATTGGCGAATGATTGATCAATACATGATCAAATTGGCGAACAACTTCAGAAAGGTTGCCTATTTGGCGAACAACTAAACAAGGATTCAAGCAACACAACTAGTCGATTCAGTCAGGCTTTTAGCAATGCCGTTAAGACTTACATCACGAGTCAGTCATTTCCTACAGGCCACTGCAACCGTAAAGCTTATGCTCGGTTCATGTCACCTTCGCCATTTATCACAGAGTTTCGCAACACCTTAAGAGTTCGCAATTACAGCCTTGCAACAGAGCGCAGTTACGTGAACTGGGTAAAACGATTTATCCGCTTTCATAATATGACGCATCCTGGCGAACTGCGCGAAGATGCCGTGGTTCAGTTTCTGACTCATCTGGCGGTAAAACGCGAGGTCGCGCCGGCGACGCAGAACCAGGCGCTCAACGCCCTCGCCTTTATGTATAAGCATCAACTCAATCAGCCACTGGGTGATATTAGCGCCAGTGTGCGCGCCAAGCCCAAACGCAATCTCCCGGTGGTACTCGACAGAAGTGAAATTGTTGACCTGTTATCACGGCTGCAAGGCTCTCATCGACTCATTGCATCTCTATTGTACGGTTCGGGCTTACGCATCATGGAGTGCTTGAGGTTGCGGGTAAAAGACATAGACCTGAACTATCACTGCATACATGTGCGCGACGGCAAAGGCAAAAAGGATCGAGTTACAACGCTCTCGCCGCAACTCGATTACTCGCTAAAAGAACAAATTAGAAATGTTGCCATCATTCATCAACACGATTTACAACAAGGGTTCGGCGAGGTTTATATGCCAAACGCGTTGATCAGAAAATATCCCTCGGAAGCAAAGCGTTTACCATGGCAATATTTGTTCCCCAGCAAAAATGTCACAGCAGACCCCCGTTCCGGCGTTTACCGGCGTCATCACCAGTACCAGTCCACTTTCCAAAAGGTTTTTCGCCGCGCGCTTCAGGACAGCAACATCGCCAAGCACGCAACGCCCCATACGTTGCGGCATTCGTTTGCCACCCATGCGCTGGAAAACGGTGTCGACATCCGCACCGTCCAACAACAACTCGGTCACACCTCCGTGGAAACCACCGAAATTTACACGCATGTCTTAAACCGCGGTGCCCAGGCGGTCAGGAGTCCGCTTGAAGACCTCTACCCCAAAATTTAACCAACAAGATGCTAAGGGTTAATAAGACGCGAAATTTGTCGCGCGCTTCGCTGCTGATCAAAACCTAATCGCAATCTACCCCGCAGCCTGTATTCGGGATCAACTAACGATATCACAGAGCTGTGATTAACAAGGTAAAATTCATCACGCTGTTCAGGGATGCGGTAGCTCAAACCCAACTCATTGGTTAGCTGTTGCAAGCGCTCATGATCCGCAGTGGTGCCGTTAAAATCAGCGCCGAATCGAGAAGCAAACTCGTTAACCTCAAAAGGTCTGTCCCGGTCTGGGTCAACAGAGATAAAAAGCACCTTTAGCGGCTGACCAATCAGGGCAGGTTGATCCTTTAGGGCTCGCAGCTCACTTAAATTAGTTGGGCAAACATCAGGGCAATGCAGATAACCCAGCACCACTAGCTGCCAACTTGGCTCATCTATCACCGGCACTACCGCAACATCTTCGAGTGAAGATACGGCAACCCTATTCTGGTCTGCGCTTACCGGGATAACTTCCATGCCTCGCGCTTGCGGCGGCGGCTGCCAGAGCGCAATCACTACACCAAAGGCCACGCCAGAAAGGATCGAGGCGAACACCAGCGGTACGCCCCAACGGTTCATGGTTTTGCGCTCCAGCTTAAGGCTAAGCCAATAATGGCTGGCAGGGTAACGCCGGCAAAATCTTCAAGAAGTGAAGCCGGGCCGCAAATACCCACAAATACTTCCCAAACATGGAATAGCGCATGGCTGGTTAACCATAACGACGGCAATAGCCATAAAGGCAATCGTGCTGTCTCCATGCGCGTACCGACAATAAAGCAAGCACCCATAATCGTATAAAGAAAGCCAATGTCGCGAATAAAGTGCTGATTAAACGGCCCTCGTTCTACCACCCCTGGCACGGCGTAGTACCAACTCTCCGGATTAATCACCATAAACAGCCCGTTAGCAATCAGCAGGGCACCAAGCACTGCTGCCACCGGCAGGGTGATTTTTGCACTCGTCATCATGCTGGTACAGCCAGCACCGGCGCTAACGCCTCAGTACCCACTTTCACTTTGTGGCAGGTCTTGCCGTAGCCCAGTGCGTACTTTAGTGCGGGATATACGCGGGCGCTGGCAATAGCAAAACTGATAGCCACCAGCCCTTTGTCACCAAACTTTTCCAACAACACTTCCCTCAGTTCGTCAGCTTCAGGATTGTGCGCCATCACGAGGTCTGTAAACCCCACCGTGGCGGCAATATCATCCGGTAGTTCATCACGCCGCCCTGCCACAATGGCGGCCACCACTTTCTCTGGCACACCTGCTTCAATCGCCATATCCACCACCAGTTGAATGCAAGGGCCGCAATCATCCACCAGCGCCGCACGAATAGTTGCCGCGGAGTAAATGGCCGGTGGCAAGTCACCCGTGTGGTTCGACATAATCTGAAACAACGAGAACTTAAAAAACGCTTTCCCGTCCGCTTCTAATATATAACGCATGTAATCGACGTTGTAGTCATAGTGCGCTTCCATTTGCTGCAGTTTTTTCTCGGCGTAGGCTTTAAACATGTGAATCTCCAATTCGTTTGGGTTTACCTGCTAGACGAAGCACACCACCAATATGTGACAAATGTTTCTCTGGCGCGCACCAACCTTATGGGTAAAGATGGCGTCATAGCCTGAACAAATTAAGATTGAGCACTGCATGTTAGAGGCCGTTAAAGACGATTGGCGCCAGCGTCCCTGGTGGATGAACCTGATTTTTTACTTCTGCGTTTATATGACGTTCATATACTCCCCCTGGGATATATTCTTTAAGCCTTTCGCCGAGGCCGAGGACATCTGGTTTGGCTTCACGCTACGGGGCTGGGCCGCCAAGATTGGTGAGCCTATCCACTGGCTTATTTACGCCTTTGGTGCCTATGGTTTCTGGAAAATGAAACCGTGGATGTGGCCATGGGCTGCGGTGTACTCAGCACAAGTGACCATTGCCATGGTGGTGTTCAACATTATTTCTGGGCCGGACTATGGTGATCCACGGGGCGGCGGCTGGTTGGCGTCGCTGCTCACGGGGGCTGCGTTCGCCACCCTAACGTATTATCTGTGGCGCGCTAAATCCCTGTTTACGGGGGAAACCCTGGCTCACGAGATCGTCCCAGAGCCTCACGAGGACGCCAGCAAAGACGAAGCATAGGACGCGCTTTAAACCAAGCTTTAAGCTCAACAAAGCTTGCCAGCCGGGGGCTTGTTCTATAGCGTGAGTTCGAGTCACCCGGATAATAATATGTCATACGCACAAGCAGGGTATCGCCCAGAAAAAAATCCCGTCTACTGGTATTACGGCTCCGCCTCGGTCGCCTTCGGCATTAAGAACAATGCCTTTAGCTATCTGCTCCTGATTTATTCAACCCAGGTGCTCGGTATCTCCGGTTATCTGGCGGCTCTGGCCCTCGCCATTGCCATGGCCTGGGATGCGGTTTCTGACTTGTTGCTAGGGCACTGGTCAGACAAAACCCAGTCGCGCCTGGGTCGTCGCCATCCATTTATGTATGTGGGCTTTATTCTTCTGCCTTTGTCTTTCTATGCCTTGTTTAATCCGGTTATTGAACTGAGCGAGGCCAATAGCTGGTACTACTTACTGGCCGCTGCTGTGTTAATTCGTACCGCGGTGACGCTGTTTGAGGTGCCCTCGGTGGCCTTGTTGCCAGATCTCGTGAAAGACTATGACGAGCGTAATAAGTGGCTGGCGCTGCGCCATGCTTTTGGTTGGTATGGCGGTAACGGCATTCATGTGGTGAACATGGCAATCTGGGTTGGTGCTTACGGCGTCGCCGCCCAGGCAGGTTATTCCATTTACGGTGTGGTGGGCGCCATGCTAATTGCCACGAGCATACTGGTGTCATCCCTGGGTACGCAGAAAGCCGCCTCGGCCATGCCGCAACCCACCGAACCATTTCGCTTCAATGAAATCTGGCATGAGATGAAGCAAATTGGCCAGTCCGTGAAAAACGCCAACTTCTTCTGGTTGTTTAGCTACTCACTCATTGTCGGCGCCGCCGGGGGCATGTCCACCGCTCTATACCTTTACAACGTCACTTACTTCTTTGAGTTTACCGGGCAGCAAATCGCAGTCACCGGGCTGTTTGTGTTTGCCTCCCCTGCCATTGCGTACTTTTTAGCGCCCGCTGTGGGCCATGCTCTGGGTAAGAAGCGCGCCGCCATGGCAGCCTTGTTTGCGGCAATCTTTCTTTACCCGATTCCTTATATTGCCACCCTTGCTGGTGTTTGGCCGGAGTCAGGAAGTTGGAACAGTCTAATCATTTATTCTTTTTTTATTATGGCTGAGGTGGTCGGTTTTATTGTTGGCGGCGTCATGCTCGACTCCATGATGGCCGACGTGGTGGAAGACAGTGAAGTGAATACCAGTCGCCGTTCTGAAGGTTTGTTTTATGCCGCGCGCAGTTTTGCTAGCAAAGCGGTGAGCGCTCTGGGCATTGTCCTGGCTGGCTCTATCGTATCTCTGGTAGGCATGGACGGTATTCAAGGTGTTGAGGATATGACCCACACCATGCGCGCCGATCTGGCTGCGTTCTTCTTACCGGCCTACTGCGGCCTATATGTCTTCGCCATCTATTTAATTTCACGCTATAAAATCGACCGGGAAACCCACCAGAATAATCTCGCCAGACTAGCTGAGCAGAGTCAGAACACAATTGCCGAGCAAAAACCGATTGGGTAAGGTTAACGCGCTACCAACCTGAATAAAGGAAACCTTATGAGCGCCGACGGTACTTGGAATATCACATTGAACTCTCCCATGGGGGCGCAGCAAGCCACCTTAACGCTAGCCACCGAGGGCGGCGCCCTGTCTGGTTCCATGGCTGGCCCACAAGGCACCCAGGAGTTTACTGGCGGCACTGTAGACGGTAACAACCTGGCCTGGACTATTGATATGACCCAGCCAATGCCCATGAAACTTGAAGTGAGTGCCGAGGTGGCTGGCGATGAGATTAGTGGCAATGTGAAACTCGGCGCCTTTGGCGACGCGTCTTTTTCCGGCAGCCGCGCCTAACCGCAACACCTGCCTTCGCGGCAATCAGCAGTATGGAAATAAACGCGGACTTTAACCAGCGCGTTGTCATGCACGGCGCGCAAATGCCCTGGGTGGATTCTCCCATGCAGGGTGTCCAGCGCCGTATGCTGGACCGCATTGGTGACGAGGTAGCCAGAGCCACATCCATTGTCCGTTACGCGCCGGGCAGTCACTTCTCGCCCCACGTACATACTGGCGGCGAAGAGTTTCTTGTCCTCGATGGTGTATTCCAGGATGAGCATGGCGACTTTCCGGCGGGTTCATATATACGCAATCCGCCGGAGTCTCGCCATACGCCAGGATCTGAAGCTGGCTGCACCATCTTCGTTAAACTCTGGCAGTTTGATCTGGCTGACCGCACCCACGTGCGTTTACACATTGACAAAATGCCTCGCCTGCCATCACCCGATATACCGGGTGTGCTCGTCACACCACTTTATGAAGATCCGTTTGAAACCGTGCAAATTGAGTATTGGCCGGCGAACTCAAACATCAACTTCAGGGCCAACGGCGGCAGCGAGCTATTGGTCCTCGAGGGTGGTTTTACTGAAGCCGGTGATGAACTAACCGCTATGTCCTGGTTGCGCACCCCACCCGGCGCCGAGGTCAGCGCTAAAACCGCTGACACGGGTGCAAAGATCTGGCGCAAGCATCGCCATTTAACCGACGTTAAAACGCCCTTTCCGAGGTAGGCTTACTGCTTCTTTCACAAGCCGCGCTTTCACCTGCGCGAATTGGACAACGCCAATCCCTTGGCTACGCTTAATTTGACAAGTACAAACTCGAGATAAGCCATATGTTCAATCAAAAGGTGCTTAAGGAGCAGATCCAAGGGCTAGAACGTCAGGTCCAGGAACTCCTCGCATTTCAACAAGCCGTTCAAGACGGTATGGCAGTGATTGAGTTTACCCCTGAAGGCGACGTCCTCACGGCGAATGACATATTTTTACAGGTTATGGGTTATCGTCTTGATGAAATCAAAGGTCAAAAGCATCGGATGTTTTGTGAGCCGAGCCTCATAAATACTCCGGCCTATGAAGAATTCTGGGCAAAACTAAGAGCTGGTAAAAGCGAATCTGGCACATTTCAACGGCGAGATAAAAACGGCAGGTCGGTTTGGTTAGAGGCCACTTACTCGCCGATTAAGGTTGCCGGCGAGGTTACCAAGGTAGTGAAGGTCGCCATGGAAACCACAGACGATGTACTGGCGGCGCGATCGCAACAGGCTTTGCTGGACGCCCTGGACCACTCACTTGCCACCATCGAATTCAAACCCGACGGCACGGTCACCAGGGCCAATAAAAACTTCACCGACACGATGGAATACAGCTTAACGGAAATCGTCGGGCAGCATCACAAGATGTTTTGCGAACCAGAGTTCTACGAGCAAAACCCACACTTCTGGGAAGACCTTGCCTCGGGCCAAACAAAGTCTGGGCAGTTTCAACGGCGCACCAGAAGCGGACGCAAAATTTGGCTTGAAGCCACCTACAACCCAGTGCGCGCGGACAATGGTGAAGTATTGTCTGTGGTGAAATTCGCCAGTGATATTACGAGCCAGATCGTGGCAAAAGAAGAACTGCAATCCGCCGCTGGTTATGCCAACGATCAATCGTTAGAGGCTGCAAAATCCATTGAAGAAGGCACCAACGCCATTCAGGCGGTCGTGAATCTGAATAAGTCCATTACCGAAGAACTATTGGCTTCCTTCGCCTCGGTGGAGAATCTCAACACAGAGTCCGATAAGATCCGCGACATTGTCACCACCATTAGTGATGTGGCTGACCAGACCAACCTGCTAGCGCTCAATGCCGCCATTGAAGCAGCCCGGGCCGGAGAACAAGGTCGCGGCTTTGCGGTGGTGGCCGATGAAGTTCGTATGCTGGCTGCTAGAACCAGCAGCTCTACCACCGAGATTTCCAACGTGGTGAAAAAGAACATCGAACTGATGCAGTCAGCCCTGCAAAGCATGGAGAAAGTTCAGGGCATGACCCAGGAGGGCGAGAAGCTCACCGGCGACACTTTTACCTTAATGGAAGAATTGCGCCGCGGCACCAGTGAAGTTTCTAAGGTGCTGGCGGACTCCCACGCCAGAATCAATCAAGGCTAACCGGTTCACAGGTTTCAAGCGTGCTTTGCAGCGAGCGCAACACTCACTCTGGATTGATTTTGCCTGCCTAACTGCTTTGATATGTCGCGGCCAACTTTTAAGGTTGCCGCAAAATCCACGCCAGTGCTGACGCCAAAATCATGTAGCATATAAAGCACATCTTCTGTTGCCACATTCCCAGTAGCACCTTTGGCATAAGGGCAACCGCCAAGCCCTGCAACAGAACTGTCTACAACAGACACACCGGCTTGCAGCATGGCAAAGATGTTAGCCAGAGCTTGCCCATAAGTATCATGGCAATGTGCCGCCAATTGGGTAACTGGCACCCGTTTCGTCACTGCCTCTAACATAGCCAACATGGCGGCGGGCGTTCCTGCCCCGGTAGTGTCCCCCAGGGAAATTTCATAGCAACCCATATCATGCAGTGCCGCACTCACATCTGCTACAGCGCCCGGTGCAACCGGACCGGAAACCGGGCAGGTTGCCACACAAGAAACATATCCGCGTACTTTTACCTGATGCTGTTCTGCTGCCTGCATCACCGGCTCAAACCGCTGCAAACTTTCCGCAATGGAGCAGTTAATGTTTTTCTCTGAAAAAGCCTCAGACGCTGCCGCAAACACGGCCACTTCTTTACACCCTGCTGCCATCGCCGCTTCAAAGCCTTTCATGTTGGGCGTTAACACGGGGTAGCTGGTGCCGGGCCGCTTTTGGATGCTGGCCAGCACCTTGTCGGTGTCTGCCATTTGCGGCACCCACTTTGGCGATACAAAGCTGCCCGCTTCGATGGCGCTAAAACCCGCAGCACTCAGGGCATCAATCAAGTCTATGCGTAGTTGCGGCGTGATTTGACCCGATTCATTTTGCAAACCATCGCGGGCACCTACTTCAACTAATTTGACCTGATCGGGTAATCCTAATCTAGCCATCACTTGCCACCTCAAAGGCCAACAGTTCCGCGCCGCCGTCAACGAGCTGGCCCTGTTGGCAGAAGACTTCCGCCACCGTCCCTGCTGCAGGGGCATAAATCGCATGTTCCATTTTCATGGCTTCCATCACCACCAACACTGCACCTTTCTCCACCTCGTCTCCGGCTTGCACCGCCACCTCAATCACCGTGCCGTTCATGGGTGCGGAGAAATCAGCACTAGCCGAATCGCCCAGCCCTTCACCTAGATCTTTGTCAGGGATCGTAAAGGCAATAGCAAGCCCGGGCATAAACCACTTGCCCTCGTTGCCAGCAAAATATAAATCGCCCGCACCTTGTGCGCCATTTAAGCTAAACCGGCAATGCCATGCGGATGCGGAGGTTTGGCTGATGGTCGCACTACCTTCAAAGGATTCATCCTCGTAAACCAGTCGATATTTGTCTCTTAAAATGGTGACCTGAAATTGATGCTCCTGACCCGCGACGCAAACAGCCTGCTTGATTTGTCTCGCGCCGTTTAGTTGCCAACCAGCGGTTTGCCATGGGTCATCATTTTCTTGCATCTGACACTTCTGCGCCACCAACAACATCACCAGGGTGGCCAGTTGCTCCTTGCTCACCGCTTGCTGCGCAAACAGTTCAGCCTCATGCTCGGCAATAAAAGCAGTACTTAACTCACCATTGGCAAAGGCTGGATGGCCGCCAAGTCTGTGTAAAAACGGGATATTGGTGGTGACACCGGCTATCTGGTATTGGCCAAGTGCGGTGGTTAATCTCGACAGGGCGCGGTCGCGGTTTTCATCCCAGGTCACGAGCTTGGCAATCATCGGGTCATAGTGCACGGAGATTTCATCTCCTTGCACGACACCAGAATCTACTCGCACAAACTCGGAAGGTGACGGCGGCTGGCAATGCAGCAAGGTCCCAGTTTGCGGCAAAAACTGATTATCTGGGTCTTCCGCGTAGATTCGCGCTTCAAAGGCGTGGCCGCGAATCTCTAGCTCATGCTGGGCTTTGGGTAACGTACCGCCTTCTGCCACACGAATTTGCCAGGCCACCAGATCTTCACCGGTAATATATTCCGTCACTGGATGTTCCACCTGGAGCCGGGTATTCATCTCCATAAAGTAGAAGGTGCCATCTTCATCTAACAGAAATTCCACGGTGCCAGCGCCGACATAATCAATCGCCGCACCGGCCTTCACTGCGGCTTCACCTAGTGCTTGTCGCAATGTCTCATCCACACCAGGCGCTGGGGCTTCTTCAATAATTTTCTGGTGGCGGCGCTGAACTGAGCAGTCCCGTTCAAACAAATACACGCCATTGCCGTGCTGATCAAAAAACACCTGCACTTCCACATGACGGGGCCGGGTTAAATACTTTTCCACCAGCATCACATCATCAGCAAAGCTCGACATGGCTTCACGTTTTGCGGTGACCAGTGCCTCCGCAAACTCATCGCTCCCGTGCACCTGCCGCATACCTTTACCGCCACCACCGGCAACCGCCTTCAGCAGCACCGGATAACCCATGTCGTCCGCCGCCTGTTTTAAAGTGGCTTCATCTTGTTTGTTGCCATGATAGCCGGGCAATAGCGGCACACCGGCTTGCTCCATGATTTGCTTCGCGGCGGACTTA
Source organism: Pseudomonadales bacterium (assembly GCA_046290215.1). Lineage (GTDB taxonomy): Bacteria > Pseudomonadota > Gammaproteobacteria > Pseudomonadales > Azotimanducaceae > JAHRVQ01. The sequence continues at coordinate 10,970 of JBKAGC010000061.1, forward strand.
GAGCCCATGGCATGTATTGCCGCTGCCGGAGGGCCGACAAAAATTAGATCATTGGCGGCACAAGCCTCGGCAAAGGCGCCGTTCTCAGACAAAAACCCATAACCGGGATGAATTGCATCGGCTCCAGTGCGTATTGCAGCCGCGATCACCTGGTCTATGTTCAGGTAAGAATCTTTCGATGGCGCGGGGCCAAGGCGCACGGCTTGATCGGCTGCCAGCACATGTTGCGCCCTGGCATCGGCATCGGAATACACCGCCACTGTGGCAATACCTAAGGTTTTTGCTGTGCGCATAACCCGGCAGGCAATTTCGCCGCGGTTCGCAACCAACAGTTTCTTAATGGCTCGGTTCTTTTGGGGCATGGCTTACATCCTGAACACGCCAAAGCGTGTCTCGGCAATTTCTGCATTCAACGCAGCGGAAATAGATACCCCCAACACATCCCGGGTTTGCGCGGGATCGATAACCCCATCATCCCAGAGCCGCGCCGAGGCGTAATAAGGGTGACCCTCTTCATTGTAGGTATCTAATATCGGTTGTTTTAAGCTGGCTTCTGTTTCCGGGCTCATGGTATCGCCGCTGGTTTCCAGTTGATTACGCTTCACCTGCAGCAGCACCTCGGCCGCTTGTTCGCCGCCCATCACAGAAATTCGCGAGTTTGGCCAGGTGAACAAAAACCGTGGATCATAGGCCCGGCCGCACATGCCGTAATTGCCGGCGCCGTATGAATTACCAATGATCACAGTAAACTTCGGCACCTGCACACTGGCCACCGCCGTGACCATCTTCGCGCCATGCTTGGCTATACCGCCGGCTTCATACTGTTTACCCACCATAAAGCCGGTAATGTTTTGCAAGAACAACAGCGGAATCTTGCGTTGCCCGCACAATTCCACAAAGTGGGCGCCTTTTTGTGCCGATTCACTAAAGAGGATGCCGTTATTCGCCACAATACCCACGGGGAAGCCATGAATCCGGGCAAAGCCGGTGACGAGAGTCGTGCCATACAGCGCCTTGAACTCATCAAACTCCGAACCGTCCACAATGCGCGCAATCACCTCGCGCACATCAAACGGTTTTTTCGTGTCGGTGGGTATTACGCCATACAGTTCTTCAGGATCATACAGGGGCGCCACACTTGCGGCCCTATCTACTTGTTGGGGCTTATTGCGATTTAGGCGGCTCACGGCTTGCCTCGCCAGTTCTAACCCATGCAAATCGTTGTTGGCATAGTGATCTGAAACACCAGACTCGCGGCAGTGCACGTCCGCACCGCCCAATGCTTCTGCTGAAACTTCTTCACCAGTAGCGGCTTTAACCAGGGGCGGGCCGGCGAGAAAGATCGTGCCTTGTTCTTTGACAATAATGGATTCATCCGCCATGGCCGGCACATAAGCACCCCCTGCAGTACAAGAGCCCATTACCACCGCAATTTGCGGAATGTTGCGCGCGGACATATTGGCTTGATTAAAAAAGATCCGGCCAAAGTGCTCGCGATCCGGGAATACCTCTGCTTGCCGCGGCAAATTCGCGCCACCGGAATCCACCAGGTATATGCAGGGCAGGTTGTTTTCTGCAGCGATCGTCTGGGCGCGCAAATGCTTCTTTACCGTGAGGGGATAATAGGAGCCGCCTTTCACCGTGGCATCATTAGCGACGATCATGCATTCCTGGCCGCTGACCATACCAATGCCCGTGATAATACCGGCTGCTGCCACAGCTTCATTTTCATAAACGCCGTGAGCGGCAAGTTGCGAGAGTTCTAAAAAAGCAGAACCGTCATCAAGCAAGGCTTGAATGCGATCGCGCGCGAGCAACTTGCCTCTGGATTGATGCCGCGCCTGATATTTTTCCCCACCACCTAACTTAATTTGCTCAACGGTTTCTTTCAGCTCCTGGGTTAACGCCTGCATGGCAGCCACGTTTTCCTGGAAGCTCTCTGAGGCAGGATTCAGATTTGATGTCAGTACGCTCATTGGAAGCTCCTACGCGGATTCTGTGAACAGTTCGCGACCAATCAGCATGCGTCGCACTTCAGACGTTCCCGCACCAATTTCGTAGAGTTTCGCGTCGCGCAGCAGGCGGCCGGTATCGTATTCATTGATGTAGCCATTACCCCCTAGCGCTTGAATGGCTTGCAGCGCCATTTGCGTGGCATTCTCAGCCGTATACAAAATCACCGCTGCGGCATCTTTGCGGCTTTCTTCGCCGCGATCACAGGCTTTCGCAACGGCGTACAACAAGGCACGTGAGGCGCTCAATGTTGTGTACATGTCCGCGAGCTTGCCTTGCATGAGTTGGAACTCACCAATTGCCTGGCCAAACTGCTTACGCTCGTGGACATAGGGCACAACGATGTCCATACAGGCTTGCATGATGCCCACAGGGCCGCCAGACAATACGGCTCTCTCATAGTCGAGACCCGACATTAATACGCCGACGCCTTTATTTTCTTCACCCAGGATATTGGTCGCTGGGACTTCACAGTCTTCAAACACGAGTTCGCACGTGTTCGAACCACGCATGCCCAATTTATCGAGCTTTTGTGCGCGAGAAAAACCGGGGAAGTCACGCTCGACAATAAAAGCGGTAATACCGCGCGATCCGGCATCACCATCAGTCTTGGCGTAGATCACGTAGGTATTCGCATCCGGGCCGTTGGTGATCCACATCTTGTTGCCGTTCAGAACATAAACGTCACCTTCACGCCTTGCTTGCAATCTCATGCCCACGACATCTGAGCCCGCTCCAGGTTCAGACATGGCCAGTGCGCCCACATGCTCGCCGCTACAAAGCTTGGGCAAATAGTTAAGTTTTTGTGCTTCCGTGCCTCTGCGATAGATTTGATTCACACATAAATTGGAGTGCGCGCCATAGGACAACCCTACTGACGCAGATGCCCGTGAGATTTCTTCCATCGCCACCACATGGGCCAGGTACCCCATGGCACTGCCGCCATACTCCTCGCCTACTGTCACCCCCAACAAGCCTAAATTGCCAAGCTTTTCCCAGAGGTCCATGGGGAACTCATTGTTGGCATCGATTTCTGCCGCACGGGGGGCGATCTCATCCGCCGCAAATTTGGCCACAGCGTCACGTAGCATGTCGATCTCTTCGCCGAGGTCGTAGTTCAGGGTTGAGTAACTCAAGTTCATGCTTTGCTCCTTTTTGCTCGCGCCTCATCGTTTGCCGCAACGCCTAATTCCGCCTCACACCTCGCCTGCCAGGTTTTAAGGTCAGACATCATGGTGTTTAGTTCTTTCTGCTGAGCTTTTAGTTGCTGTTGTTTCTCAGATATCTTGTTCAGCAGCGCTTTCAGCTGTTTTTGGTTACGGCCGTCAGCCTGATACATAGCAATGATGTCGCTGCTTTCATCCAGCGTTAAGCCTAGCTTCTTGCCACGAAGTATCAGCTTTAAGCGGGTCCGGTCGGCACTGTCGTAAAGGCGGCTGTTGCCCTGACGAGTGGGCCGCAACAGGCCTTTCTCTTCATAGAACCTCAAAGTGCGGGTGGTCACGGCAAACTCTTCGGCGAGATGTCGAATACTGTAGGTTTGGTCTGATTTGCTCATCGCCAGACTTTAACGCCAAGTTAACGTTTACGTCAACGTTAAGCTCTGAACCAAAATACGGCTGGTGGCAGTGCAACCAGCAGGTTGTCAGGGGTCGAACCAGCTAAGGTAAGTTATGCGGTCAATTGCTTGAGGTGATCCTCAACAAACTCCATACGATCTTTACCCCAGTAAAGCTGATCTTCAATAAACATTGAGGGTGCTCCAAACACACCGCGCCCACGGGCTGCATTGGTTGAATCAATGAGCGCCTCACGAACAAGATCACCTTCGCTCTTAGCTTCGAACTCGTCTGGGTCGACACCTAGACTCTGAGCAATCTTCCGCAGCTCTGAGTACTCGCCAATCTCGCCGTTGTTGTCTTCCCAATAGCTATTGAAGATCGCATCCATAAACGGCTCTTCAAGGTTCCAATCGCGCATCGCTAGAGCGCCACGTAACGCACGGGAGGTTTTTATCGGGAAGTTGTCCGGCCGAATAAAAGGTAAGTCGTATTTTTTTGCCCAGCGCTGCAAATCCGTGAGGCGATTGTTGAGTTTGTCTCTGGGTTCTTTCATGAGCACGTAGTCATTGCTCTTAAATACATACCCAAGGTTAAACGGGTGCCACCGCACCACTGCGTCATATCGGCTCGCAATGGGCTTAATCAACTTCAAAGCAAAATAGGTATTGGTTGAACCGAGATCCCAATAAAAATCGATTACCGGCTTCATCACTAATTCTCCAGTGCTTGGCTTTACTTGAGTCTAAACACGTTCAGCGTTATCGCTACTGTTATGCGTCCTCTCAAGCAGCCTCTTCGGGTGCTTGCCATCCACCATGCCCATAAATGAGGCGAAGATTGAATAGCCCAACATGCGCTTCATATCCTCGGAGCATTGCGCAACGATTTCTTTCGGCACCGACATGGAGTAGTTTTCCTGAGTGCGCAAATAGGGCTGGCAGTACTGCGCCGTGACGGACAGCCGCGGCGCTGTAGACTGGTTAGCACCACCCGAATGCCATAGTGTACCCAAGAACATCACGCAGGAACCTGCTGGCATTTCACAGGCGATTTGCCGATGATCACCAAAAGGCTCAGGTTTTTCATCGCCCCATCGATGTGACCCAGGGATTACTAGAGTACCGCCGTTCTTAGCCGTAAAGTCATCCAGTGCCCATATCGTAGCAGCACCAAGATGCGGCCTTGGTCTAGCGAAGGGATAAAAAGAATCATCGTGATGAGACTCTTGCTGCGCTTCACCGGGCTGAATATTGATGACCTGCAATTGGGAGAGCAGGTAACCTGGGTCCAAGATGCGATCCAGTAAGGCCAGCACCAGTGGATATTCAGCCAAAGGGTTACAAGCCAGCGTCTTGTTTAACAATGCGTAGACACGTTGGGTCTTGACGCCTTCAAATGCATTTCTCCCTGTTCGGTTAAGCAGCGGCTCAATACCACGCTGAATTTCTTCTAGCTGCTTCTCCGAGATGAGGTTCGGTAAAATCACATAACCGTTCTTGAGCAGGCAATCTAGCTCAGCCTGCACGTCCTCATCGGAATATAGCTCTGCGGCGACGGAGGTGGTCTTCGGATATTTCTTGGCAAGGTCTATACCTTGATCAAAGTGGCTAAGGTTTTTCATTGTCATTGTCAGATGGCTGCTGATTCAACACAGGTGAATCTTCACGGCACAGCGAGCATCAGGCAATGACAGTTCCGAGCGCTAAAGTCACAATTTGTAGCGCGAGCGGTATTTGGCTGGCGATTCACCTAACCATTGGGTGAAAGCGCGACTAAAAGCCCGGGCATCGCTGTAACCCAGCGATTCGGCAACCTGGCCGAGAGAG
>JBKAGC010000062.1:0-16358 GCA_046290215.1 Pseudomonadales bacterium
GATTGTCAAAGAAGACCATCCAGCCCAGGAACAGCGCCAGGGTAACGAAGTATTTGTTCCTCAGCCGAGGAACTCCATGGGTTCCATATGGCGAGTGTCTTTGCCGTGCGCCAGCATGGAAATCAAATCTGAACTGGGTTCAGCGTTCACCCGCTCATTCCACAGTCTTGTGAAGTACGCCAAACACTCAAGCAGTTCTTCGCGGCGTTGCTCTTCGGATTCCACGATCGTGCCTGGCGCGGCGGTGGCGACGTCAGACCAACGGGTTAACTTGCGGCGATCCTCAAACGGAAAGTCAAACAAGGTGGCAAGCATTTGCGTGGTGAGTTCGATAGAAACAAGGTCAACCCAGTTAAAAGTTTCGCCCACCGGTAGCGAGTCCAAAATTTTGCCAGCACGTTCACGAATAGTGCCTTCGAGTTTGGCCAGGTTAATCGGCTGAACTACAGGGCTCACCGTGGCACGCTGGACGTCGTGAGTAGGTGGGTCCATGGCAATGAACATACGGGTTTGCAAGCGCTCTTCCGGAGCGTTCAGGGGTGGTCCAATGGTGATGCCTGCCTCTGAGGAAAACAAATGGTGGTTTTTGTCCACTGCCATGATGTCGTTGAACTTGGTGATATGCCAATAGCGGCCAAATTCTTCATCCTCGCTGAAGTGCACGGGATCTTCATTACGCAAGCGTTCGAAATAGGACCAATGAGCGTCATGTTGAAACAACCGGCCATCCAGCGGGTTCACATCCTCCAGGGGCAGGTCATAGGCATTGGGTATGTCAGGCTTAGCGATTGCTTCGCTCATGGGGTCTCCTCTCTTTTTACTTCTGTAACCTAAAACAGCATTGTAACTGTTGCCGAAGAAATGGGAATAGCGGCGGAATTCACAGGATTTGTGAATAAAGGGACATAACAGCCACAAGCCAATGAAAAGCACCCGGCCACAAAAAAGCCCGCCGAAGCGGGCTTTGCTGTGACATCAACAGATGCGGATGCTAGACCACACCAAACGCCAGCATTGCGTCAGCTACTTTAACGAAGCCAGCAATGTTAGCTCCCTTAACATAGTCCACAGTGCCGTCGCCTTTGTCGCCATACTCGAGGCAGTTGTCGTGGATATCTTTCATAATGCGCTTCAGGTGGCCTTGTAATTCCTCTTCACCCCAGCTTAAGCGCGCAGAGTTCTGGCTCATTTCCAGGCCAGACATCGCAACACCACCGGCATTGGAAGCTTTACCAGGTGCATAGCAGATACCGGCTTCTTTAAAGATCTTAATACCTTCAAGGTCCGTGGGCATGTTCGCCCCTTCGGAAACTCCAATACAGCCGTTGGCGACCAGAGTCTTCGCCGCATCGCCGGGCAGTTCATTCTGGGTTGCACAAGGCAGGGCTAGATCACAAGGTACACCCCAGGGGCGCTCGCCGTCGTGGTAAGTTGCGCCTTTGAACTCATCAGCGTACGCGGAAATTGGCCCACGTTGCTTGTTCTTGAGGTTTTTAACCCAATCCAGTTTTTCCTGGGTGATACCGTCTGGATCGTGAATAAAGCCTTTTGAATCGGATAGCGTGAGAACCTTGCCACCAAGTTGGAGAATTTTTTCCGCGGCGTGGGTGGCAACATTACCGGAACCGGAGATTACAGCGGTTTTACCGAGAATGTCTTCGCCTTTGTGTTGCAGCATATTTTCCAGGAAGTACACCGCACCGTAACCGGTGGCCTCAGTACGCACCAGGCTACCACCAAACTGCAAGCCTTTACCTGTTAGTACGCCAGTGAACTTGTTGGTGATCCGCTTGTACTGGCCAAACATGTAACCAATTTCTCTAGCACCTACACCAATGTCACCCGCCGGTACGTCGGTATCTTCACCCACATGACGGTACAACTCGGTCATAAAGGACTGACAGAAACGCATGATCTCATGATCCGATTTGCCCTTTGGATTAAAGTTAGAGCCACCTTTACCGCCACCAATTGGCAAGCCGGTTAAGCTGTTCTTAAAGGTCTGTTCAAAAGCGAGGAATTTTAGGACGCTTTCATTCACAGAAGGGTGAAAACGGATACCGCCCTTGTAAGGGCCAATTGCGTTGTTGTTTTGTACTCGCCAGCCCCGTTGCACGCGAATGTTGTTGTCGTCGTCTTCCCAGCAAACTCTAAAGCTGACAACCCGGTCCGGTTCTGCCATGCGGCGTAGAATTTGTGCTTCGTGGTAGACCTCTTTGTCTTCGATAAAGTCAAAAATGTCTTCGGCGACTTCATGTACTGCCTGAATAAATTCGGTCTGCCCCGGGTTACGTTTTTCAACCCCGGCCATAAATTGTTCTAGATTTACGTGATCTGATACTGCCATAGATTGGTTCTCCGATTCCCCGCGGACATATACCTGCGTCGCTTAGGTTTTTGATTATTTGATTGTTATTTGTTGATTGTTATTTGCTTGTGGGTAACGAGCGATGTCGCTGCGTTGATGGTAGCCAAGTATGAGCTGAATGCAAAGGGAAGGCTCAGTTATCTTTTGCTGCGTCGCAGCAAGCTCTCCAGGGCCGTTCAGAGCTGGCGACTAAAGCGAGACCAGTAGGTGAACCAACAAATCAACAGGGTTGCCACAACCAGGAGTAGAGTTGCACCGGCAATAGACGATATTTCCGCCGCGACACCAAACAACATGAACCATAGTATCGCGCCAATGCTGTCGCCAAGACCCACTATTGAGGTGACGGTAGCTCTCGCTGAACCTTTGATGGCGTGTTGCAGTTGGGTCTCGATTAAGGTGCTGGCCAGACCAAAGGCGAAGAAGAAACAGGTGAGGGCAACGACCGCTTGCCAGCCCGAAAACAAGGCCGCTGGAATTAAACACAATGTGCCCAGGGCCACTATGCCAATCTGCTGCCGTAGCGGCAGCTGCGGTACCCGATCAGCCAGGTATTCACCCAATGCCTGGGCTGCGAACACCGGTATGGCCATGTACGCGATCATCGCAAGGGAGAAACCATGCTCACGAAACAACGGCGGTACATACTCATCGAAGATGCCGTGCACAGTTAGGAGGAAGGTTGAGATAAACAAAATCATCAGCAGCGTTGGGTTACCCCTGGCTTCCTTAAGGGCAGTAATGATGAAGCCACTCGATGCCTCATCCTGGCCTTTTTCTGCATCTTTAACATAAAAGAGAAACGGCAAGGTGGCGAGAATGGGCACAATCGCACTGACCAATAAAACAACGTCGTACCCATAAGTAATGAGCAATCCGCCTGAGGCTTCCCCGAGCAATACTGCCAGCGTGCTCAAAGCCCGGATACGGCTGTAATGGAAGGCAAATCGGGAGCCGAGATCCCATTGTTTCAGAGTTTCATACAAAAGGGCTTCAAACGCGCCGGATCGAAACGTTGAGCCAACGCCCCAAAGCACAAAACCCAGAGCATAGCCCCAGAAATCCTGCCAAAAGTACCAGGTCAAAAACGCCGCGGATTTGAGTAAGCCGGATAAAACCACCAGCCACTTTCTCGACAAAGCGTCTGCCAGAGCCCCGGAAGGCACCTCGAGTAAAAGGCCAACGCTCGCCCAGATAATGAATAGCAAACTCAGTTCCAAAGGGCTAACCCCGTTACCGAGAAACATCACCGAGTACAGCGGATAGATTGGGATAATCTCCCGCAGGGCCCCGGCGCTATAAAAAGCAAACAGGCTCTTGTTGGCGGTAGCGGGTGCGTGGCTGCTCAAAGGTTGTACTCGTGTAGTTTGTTAGTGGTGGCGTCGCGACGGTTGCCCAGTATGAAGTGAAATGGTCTGAGTCAGTGACCCAGAATGTTTGATATTGTTACACCTTTACACCACAAAAAGACCAGAACCATGCCGGAAAATCTAAGCCCTGAACTGCTCGAAGTAAAAGCTGCGATGCAGGTGTTTATTCAAGAGGTCATGCAACCAGCGGAGGAGTTGCCGTTGGCTGAGGGGCAGGCAAAAGTGCGTGAGGCATCCAAAGCCCATGGCTTTTTTGCCAAAACCCAGCCCGAGGCTTATGGTGGAAAGCCTGCCAGCACACTTGAACTCACCATGTTGCGAGAGCAGTTGGCGGCGGCGAATAGCCCCTTGAGTAGCGCGGTGTTTGGTCCAGGACCCGGTATATTGCACAGTGCTAGCGGCGAGCTTAAGGCGTTGTACCTTGAACCTGTTTTGGCTGGCCAAAAACGTGGTGCATTTGGCTTTACCGAACCAGATAGTGCTAAACGACCAACCTATGGCGTAGTAAAAGGCGACACTGTGACCGTTACCGGGCAGAAATCCTATGTGACCGGTGGTGATACAGCAGATTTTGTTTCCGCACTGGTTAATTTGGAAACCAGCAGTGGCGAGAAACGGGGCACTGCCATGATCGCCATCGATCTGAACCTGCCGGGGGTGGAGATCTCAGACCGATTTCAATCCCTTGACGGTAGTGGTCATGTGTCCATTACCTTCAACGAGGTTGTGGTGCCAGAGTATTGCCTCATTGGTAAGCCCGGTGAAGGTATGCCGCGGGCGTTAAGCAACATTGGTAACGTCAGAATGATGGTAGCGGCGGAAGCAACTGGTGTATGTCAGTGGGTGATTGATTTTGTCGAGCAACATTTGCGCGCGCCGCATCGATCTGGAACACCTCTGGGCGAGAAAGAAGGCGTGCGATTGCGCTATGCAGATATGCGTATCCAAACCTTTGCGGCTCGCAGTACCTTGTATCGAGCGGCGCGGTTTGTGGATTCAGGCGAGAATGCTGTGAACGAAACCATCGCCGCTAAAGTGTTTTGCACTGAGGCGGCGGGGCAGGTGGTGGACTGGGGCGTACAGTTAGTTGGCGGCCAGGCACTGGTGGTGGGGCACCCGCTGGAAGCCATGTATCGCCGGGTTCGCTCATTCCGCTTTGTGGAGGGCGCTAGCGATTTGCTGCGCATCAACCTGGCGAAAGGTAATCTGGAGTTAGACAAGGGCCAGCTTTAGGGTCGATAGCCAAACTTTGATTCTCCTGGCCTTAGTGTGCGTACCACCAGGTTGCTCCAGTGACAGAGTTTTTCCCGGGTTTGCCTGGGATCGATAATCTGTTCGATTTCAAAAAACTCAGCGGAACGAAAAGGTGAGCGTACCTGGTTTAGCCGTTGCTTGATTTTCGCCAGGTGCGCATCGCGATCCGCTGCGGCTTCCAGTTCAGCTTTATAAGCGACCTCAATACCACCTTCGATAGGCAGCGATCCCCAGTCACCGCTGGGCCAGGCGAAACGAAAGTGCTCTGTGCCTGATTTGCTATTAGCCGCACCAGCTACGCCAAAGGCTTTACGAATCACCACGCTACAAAATGGCACAGTGCTCTGGCCAAGGGCTGCTAAGGCTTGTGAACCAAGGCGAATGGTGCCCGCTTGCTCACTTTGTTTACCAATGAGAAAACCCGGGCAATCGACCAGATGGATTAATGGCAAATGAAAAGTTGAAGCGAGGTCGACAAAACGGATCAGCTTACGACAAGAATCCGCCGTCCAGGCGCCGCCGTAAACCATTGGGTCCTCGGCAAACAGCGCCACTGCGATGCCGTCAAATCGAGCCAGTCCGGTAATGACAGATTTACCCCATTTGTTACCCATCTCAAAGAAACTGTCCTTATCTACCAGCGCGTTGATAACCGGCCGCATTTTGTAAACTTTGCGAGGATCTTTCGGCACAACATCCAACAGCATCTCTTCACGGCGATCCACCGGGTCGGTATTGCTGTGGCGAGGTGGCAATTCGTCAACACTACCCGGCAAGTATGATAGGAACTGCTTCGCACGTTTAAATGCTTCAGCTTCGCTGTTTACTTCATCATCAATCGAACCATTGCGGGTGTGGATTTTGCTTGCGCCCAGTTCCTCTTTCGACACATCACCCAGACTTGCCCAGTCCACCAGAGCGGGCCCAGCGATCATCATCTGAGCTGAATCTTTGACGATCACGGAATAGTGCGCAGTGGCGACTCTGGCAGCACCAATACCCGCGACCGAGCCTAGCGCCAGGGAAACAGAAGGCGCAGTCGCGAGGTGATTAACTACCACATGCCAACCAGCAACTTCTGGAATATAGGTTCGCCCTGACATTTCGATGGTTTTTACGGAGCCACCACCTCCCATGCCATCCACCAGTCGCACATGAGGCAGCTTTAATTCGAGAGCCATGGCTTCTGCTTGTTGCCGCTTTCCTGCGATAGACGCATCCGCGCTACCACCGCGAACCGTAAAGTCATCACCAGAGACAATTACCGGTCTGCCGTCAATTTCTGCGGTACCAAAAACAAAATTTGCCGGTGTAAATGCCACTAGCTGCCCGCTGTCATCATATTCAGCTACCCCCGCGAGCTTGCCAATTTCATGGAACGTATCTGCATCCACTATGGCGGTGATGCGTTCCCGAATTGTCAGCTTATTGAACTCGTGTTGGCGGGCCACTTTTTCAGGCCCACCCATCTGTTCTGCTAGCTCAGCGCGGTGCTGGAGTTCTTCTATTTCTTCTATCCAACCCATGGCATGTCATTATGTTTGTATGCTTGACCACATGATCCTAAACTATCTGCCTCGCTGGCACCAAACACAGGTTGCTGCCCATATATCGCCAAAATGAAACCGTTAGATTCCATAGGAACATAGACTAGTGACAAATAATCAGGCACCGGCTTACCAAAAACTTCACGGGCACTTTTCCAAAATTAGCGATTTGCTCCATGTTCAGGCTATTGCTAACTGGGATGAGGCTGCCATGATGCCCTCAGGTGGTGGTGCCGCCCGTGGAGCTGCGTTAACCACTTTGAATGTGGTGATCCACGAATTATTAACAGAGCCGAAATTAGCTGATTGGCTCAGTGAAGCAGAGTCAGAAAAGCTAGGCGATTGGCAACGGGCGAATTTAAGGGAGATCCATAGAGTCTACCGGGATGCTACCTGTATCCCAGTAGACTTAGTGGCAGCCAAGTCCGCCGCGACTTCAGCTTCCGAGCAAGCCTGGCGACAGTGTCGAGAACGAAACGACTGGTCAGGCATGGTGCCGCATTTAAAGAAGGTTGTGAAATTAGCCCGGGAAGAAGCTGCCGTCAGGGCAGAGGCTAGTGGCCTGGGTTTGTATGATGCCTTGCTTGATACATTTGAACCCGATATGCGTAGCGCTGAAGTGGGCGCGATTTTTGCCGAGCTAAAGTCCTTTCTACCTGATTTCGTTGATCAGGTGTTGGCTAAGCAAGCTGCTGAGCCGCCGTTACCTGTGACTGGTGAGTTCAAGGTAGTGGACCAGAAACGTTTAGGCGAGACGGTCATGGCCGCCCTGGGTTTTGATTTCGAGCACGGTCGTCTGGATGTCAGTCATCATCCTTTTTGTGGCGGTGTACCAGATGATGTGCGAATTACCACACGCTACGATCAGAGTAATTTTATGTCCGCCTTGATGGGCGTGGTCCATGAAACCGGCCACGCCATGTATGAACAAGGCTTACCGAAAGAATGGCGCGGCCAACCCGTGGGTCTTGCTCTGAGCACTGCGGTGCATGAAAGCCAATCGTTATTGATGGAAATGCAAGCGTGTCGTACCAGTGAGTTTTTTCAGTTTCTGGCACCTAAGGCACAGGAAGTGTTCCTGGGTGCAAACAGTAATGATCCGGCCTGGAGTCCGGACAACCTGTTCAAGCTATACACGGGTGTTGCCCGCAGCTTAATTCGTGTTGATGCTGACGAGGTGACTTATCCTCTCCATGTGATATTACGATTCGAAATTGAGCAGGCGTTGATTGAAGGTCAGTTGGAAGTGGAAGATCTGCCGGGCGCGTGGAATGAAAAGATGCAGCAATATCTGAAGCTGGATACCCGGGATGATTACGAGAATGGCTGTCTTCAAGATGTGCATTGGTCTGCCGGCTTATTTGGGTACTTCCCGACCTATACGCTGGGGGCAATGATGGCGGCGCAGCTTTTTGCCGCAGCAAGACAAGACCTACCGGACCTGGCAGGGAATCTTAGCGGCGGTGAGTTTGCCCCTTTGTTAAACTGGTTGCGGAGCAACATACATAGCCGGGGAAAATTCCTATCAAGTCGAGAATTACTTGTAGCTGCCACTGGCCAGCCGTTGCAGGTAGCACCTTTTCGTGAGCACCTGGAAGCGCGTTATCTCGCTTAAGACTTAGATTTAGGCGGCGGGTTTGATAGATCGCGGGATTCGAATACCGCTTTGCCTGACCTGGGTGGTTCCGGCTGCTTCTTGTCTGGCCCGGCTTCTGGAGCTGGTCTGCGACGAGGGGCTTCCTGGGGCAGGATCGGCTCGATATCTTTTGAGATAAATGAGGCTTTGCCCGTGGTGGGTTGCTTGGCCTTTTCTGCCTCTAACTCTGCGCGACGTTCCGCTGCGATTTCCGCCGCACTTTTTGGTCGTGGCTGGGCCCGTTCAGGTCGATCAACCGGCGCCGCGTGATTAATATCTTTGGAACTGAATGATGCCTTGCCGGCGTTGTTGCCGCCCCGTTCTGAAAGCTTGCGGCGAATCTCGTCTGGGGTCTGGGCAATGGCTTTTTTCCCCGGGGTAGTGTTCTCATTAGCAGGTTTTGCGGACAGGTCTTTTGATTCAAACTGGGCTTTACCGCTGATTACCGCTTTCATCTTGCGCTCATGAGCGTCTTGCAACGCCTCCTTTTGTTGTTCCGGCAGATTGAAAACGTTTGCCAGAGCTGCAAGTTCCCGTGACGCAGAGTAAATGCCATTGTCGAGATAAACACTTACCGGTTCGAGTGCTTTCTGTTCTTCTGTGGTGACTTTAATGCGATTCCGGTTGAGTTCTTTTTCGGTCTGGTTGCTGGAAAAGATGCCTTTGAGACGACTGACAAAACCAGAACCTGATTTGCCTGTTTCCGGCTCCTCAACGTTTTGTTGGCGTTTCGCGGTAACCTTGGCTTCCAGCTTGCGGCGGTTGCTGATCACTTCCTGGTGCGCTTCGTGAAGAAAGGCAGTGGGGACTTTAGCGTTGAGGAGCTGTTTTAGCACCGATAAGCGCGCGAACAAGATCTCATGGCGTTCCGTCATGAGTTGCAGATTTTGTCGATCGCCAGTTTGTTCAAGACGGCCCTTGAGGTCCGCTACAACGCTGTCCAGGGCGTTCTTGATGCCTTGATCAATGGCTTCAAACCTGGCATCCGAGAGCTTGTTACGAATCCGGTCGAATTCCTGCAGGAGTTGCTCTTCAACTTCCTGCAAGGATTCATCGATCGTGTCGAGAATATCAGTCATCTCGGTATTCTACGCTGTTAACGCGGTTAGCTGCGAAATAGTTGCTATCTGGATGTAAGTAACTTGTAAGGACTTCTAGGCGCGAAAGTCCTTGATCGCGCCGAGTATAGAGCGACAGGTTAACTGGCCCACCAGCTTGCCATTTTCCACAACCGGACGGCGGCGGTGCTTGTGATCCAGCATGGAGGCCGCAACGTTGATGATATCCTCATCTGGGCTGTTGGTTTCCACGTCCCGGGTCATCACATCAGCGACCTTGGCTGCCCCTGGCACACCACCATTGTATGCGTCCACCACGGACCTTAAACAGTCCAATTCGGAAAGCATGCCCACCAGATCACCATCATCGTTGACCACAGATATCCCGGAAATTTTGCTGGCGAGAATCTCCTTCGCTGCCTCAGCAATCGTAATGGACTGGTTCACGGTTCGTGCCTGGGTCATATAGTCACGAACCAATATTGAGTTAGCCATAAATGATCTCCTGATCTGGATTAACCGCTTAAATTACATTAGCCCAAGGGCGCAAGGGCAGCAATCTTTGTCTCTTCGACTATCGTATAAAAATTAGTTATGGATGCTGACTACAGGAACTGCCAGAGCGCGTCGAAGGAAATATTGATGGCCTCAGCTATGCCGGCGCTCTCAATCACCACGGCCATGGGGTAGTCACCCCGGGATAAAGAGATCATGGCGCATTTCTGTCCGTACACTGCCACATAACTGGCGGCCGGGCTTTGCTCTGGGCCCGGCAGCCATTTTCGTTCTGAGAGTGGTGCGTCTTCACCGCCAGGTCCAATGGCGATGACACGCACTGAAATGGCCTGCTGGACGCGTTGTCGGGTAAAGGTTGGAAAGGGTCGGTACAGGTAATTACGGATCCGGCGTGAGCTATACACCCGGTAGGTCCGGTCCTGAAGCTGGGATACAGTGCTAAGAATGTCTCGCAAGACAAACTCAATGCCGTCGTCACCTTCATAATGCTTTACCAGAGTTTCATCGGAAGCCCGGCTTAGGTGACGTAAGTCCGGGACGATGTCCCGCTGCAGCGTATCTTTTGCCTGCTGCACTGCCTGTAACTGCAATTCGGCTAGATTAAGCAATTGCTCAGGGGGTTCTGGGCAGTACATTTTCCGTTTGCCACGGGGCACCTGGGAAACCACGCCTTTACTTTTCAGGAGTTTCAGCTGTTCAAACGTGGTGCCGCGATTAATGCCGGCGGTCTCGGCAATATCGCGAATGGATGCTGGTCCGAGTTTGAGTAGCGCGAGATAGATGTCGGTCTGTTTATCATCGAGCCCAAGGGTTTTTAGCGTTTCGTGAATAATCATTTGTCAAAAATATGATGACAACTGTGGTTGCCTGAAAACAAGAAAAGACTATCTTCTGGCGCTTGGTTTATTACGTCAAGGAAATAGTGACAATGTGTGGATTGGTCTGGGTGGCCCATGAGGCAGCTGCAGAAATAGCACCGGCGGCGCTACGGCGCCTGCAGTATCGCGGTTACGATAGCTTTGGCTTTGCCTGGCCTGATGCCAGCGGCATTACTGGCAGTCGAAGCCTGGAGGATCTGCGTGAGTTCCACGAGGAATTACCCAGCAGCTCCATGGTCCTGGCGCACACCCGGTGGGCGACCCATGGCCGGGTGTCCCTGGAAAATTGCCACCCACACCGCGATGGATCTGGGCGTTTTGCCCTGGCCCACAATGGGATTATTAGTAATCACCGGGAGTTTCTGCTGCAGGCGCAAAGCCATGCTCAAGATTCAGATACGGCGATACTCAGCCAATATTTCTCGGCGCTATTGGATCAAGGCCATACCCCCGAGGGTGCATTTGAAGCCGTGGTGAGCAAAATGCAGGGGCGTAATGCGTTGCTGGTGATGATGGCCGGTGGGGAGGTGTTTGCTTATCGCAATGGGTCACCACTTGTTCTGGTACAGCTACAAGATGGTATTGGTTTGGCTTCTGATGTCCACGCATTAGGTGCAGAAACTGTGGCTTGCTGCACCCTTGCAGATCATGCGCGAGTTGTTTGCCGTGGGGGACAAGTTCACGTCAATGGCGCACTACCCAGGTGGCAAGCTTTGCCAGTGACGCAATACGCTGCCGATGTAGCAGTGGGGACCGCCCGGCGCGCGGGCCACTTTATGCGGCAGGAGATTCTTGAACAATGGCAATCAGTCACCTCGTCACTACCCCAAAGAGACCAGCTAGAAAAGCTTCGGGCCCTGTTGCAGGGCCAGCAACGCATCCTGGTGACGGGGGCTGGCGGTGCAGGCATTGTCGCCCAGCAAATTGCCCACTTTCTGAAGGTCCGCGCTGGGTTTAGCGCGCTCGGCATATCAGCATGTGAATTCGCCTATCAACAAGCTCACAGTAGCGGGGCCTGCTTACTGGCAATTAGTCAGAGCGGTGAGACGGCGGATACGTTGGTGGCGATTGAACAAGCCAGGTCCTGGGGTATGCCGGTTGTGACACTGGTCAACATGCCGTTGTCCACCATGGCTGAGGTCGCTGACCTTAATTTTTCCCTTGGTGCCGGGCCAGAGCAGTGTGTGTTATCCACCAAGTCAGCCACAGCGCAAATTTCTTTTGGTTACTGGTGTGCAGCGCTGCTGGCTGGAACCGATATTGCTGTCAGAGCGGAGTTACAAGACCTGGGTGTGACCCTCAGCCAAATCCTCGAACCTGGTCTGTTCTCTCATTTTGATAAGGCGGTGGACTATCTGGCTAATCGAGACACTTTGTTTCTGTTGGGACAAGGCGCACACTTTGCCAGCGCTCAACTTGGCGCCTTGAATTTAAAAGAGGCGAGCTATATTCATGCGGAAGCTTTTAGTGCTGGTGAGTTAAAGCATGGCGTACTTGCCCTGGTGGAAACCGGGACACCGGTGATTTTGTTCGGACTTGATGTGGATCCATACATGCAAGGTGTCGCGGCAGAGTTAAAGAGCCGCGGTGCAATGATTCTTGCGGTGGGCTCAACCGCGGGAGACATTTACTTACCCGATCCGGGCAATGGCCATCCGGTGAGCGAACCCATTAGCTGTCAGATTTTGGCCTATTTATTGGCCAGGCGCCGTGGTCTGGATCCTGATCGGCCGCGTAATTTGGCTAAGAGCGTGACGGTATTGTGAGGTCCGCGGAAGGTTTATACTGGTCTGATGAATAAACGTAGATTCAACTTCGTCTGGCTTGTCCTGCTCACTAGCCTGGGTGGGCAGGCACTTGCAGAAGCGCCGATATACGACCAGGTGCGCAGCACCTTGCAAGGCTATGAATGGCAAGCCAGTAAATATCCATGGCGGCCGGACCTGGTGCCAGTGCTTGTAGGCATGGCCGAGTCAGATGCTGAAGCCTTGTTCGTGCGCCGCCGGGCTGTGGCGGCCCTGGCAGCGATCGAGAGTAAGTCGGCTGCTGCAGCGCTGTTGAGCCTGGCGAGCAATCACCGCCTTGAAACCGTTCAACGGCGTGCCATAGATGAGCTTTGTCAGGTGACGCTCAGGGACAATGCTGCCCTTGAAAACCGCGCCAGAGTTAAGGCGGTTATGCTTGGTTTGCTTGTTAACGCAGAGCCGCAAACGCGATTTCGAGCGGCCAACTGCCTGCGCCAGTTTGGAGATGATAAAGGGCTGCTAGATGCCCTGTATGAATATTATTTGACGGCATCGGACTGGGAACGTCGACTTTTGGAGCCAACGGCTAGTGAGCAGTAGTGAAGTGAATAACGCGCTGAGTCAGGCGCAATGTCAGCAGTTTGCCGATGACGGTTACCTGGTGCTACCAGGCCTATTGCCGTTGCCAACCGCCGAGCAAATGAAAGCTATTGCCGACGAGCATGTAAAGGTTCAGCTCGCACCCATCGAGTATGAGGTGGATGTGAAATATCCGGGTGCACCTCAAGATGCGGATGGCCAGGGCGGCGATACGACCCGCCGATTGCTGCACGCTTATGCGCGCCATGAGGTATACCGGGCCTGGGCAACTTCCCCAGAAATTAGCGGTGTCCTGAAAACGCTGTTTGGCGGTGATGATGTGGTTCTGTCGCAGTGCCATCACAACTGTGTCATGACCAAGCATCCCGGTTTTAGTAGCGCTACCTTGTGGCATCAAGATAATCGCTATTGGTCCTTTGATGAGCAGAATTTAATAAGCGTATGGTCGGCACTGGGGGATGAAACTAAAGAAAATGGTTGTTTGCGGGTGATACCAGGCAGCCATAAGCTGCATCTTGAACCAGGCAGTTTTGACGCTGCGCTGTTTCTCCGGCCAGATTTAGCGGAGAACAAGGGCTTGATCCAAAAATCTGTGCGGGTCGAACTGCAGCGCGGCGATGTGCTGTTTTTTCATAGCAAGCTGTTCCACGCAGCGGGGCGCAATCTGACCTCTGATGTGAAATACTCGCTGGTGTATACCTATCATCTGGGCAGCAATCACCCCATTGAGGCCACTCGTTCGGCGCGTTTCCCCGGTATACCCGTCTAACTTTTTGCCTTCTTGGGCAACAACTTCATAAGTTCGGTAAACAGAGGCTCCCGGCTCGTGCCGTGACGCCAGGCAAAACCGATATCTCGATAGAACTGTTTTTCCGGTAACTTCGTGGTCTTGATTTTCGTGTGACGTAGGACGCCAGCTTCCACGGTCATGTCCGGCACCAGGGTTAACCCAAGGTCGTCGTCCACCATTTGCAAGAGCATTTGCAGACTGTTTGCGCCAAAGGTGTGAATCTTTTTATGGTTCTTTAATCGACAACCGGCCAGGGCATGGTCTCGCAGGCAGTGGCCATCATCTAGCAACAGTAAACTCTCGTCAGGTAGGGCATCGAAATCTACCTTGCTGGGATCCACCAGCTTAGAGTTTTTGTTGTATGCAAGGTGCATACCCTCACGATAGGCCACCGTGGTTTTGATTTGTCCGGCATCATAGGGTAGCGCTAATAGCGCCATATCAAGTTTGTTCTGTTGCAGCTCGTTGATCAGGTTAGCTGTGGTGTTCTCGCGTATATATAGCTTTAAGTTGGCGTATTTTTTCCGAATATTGATCACGTACCGACTAATTAAATAAGGCGCAATGGTGGGAATTACGCCGAGTCTGACAGGGGTCGCAAGGGGATTAGACTGGGATCTGGCTTCATCCACCAGGTCTTCTGTCTGCATGATGATATAACGACTTCGATCGGCAATGGTTTTACCCAGATCGGTAAACGACAAAGATTTATTGGTGCGTTCTACCAGAGTGACGCCGAGATAAGATTCCAGTTCCTTAATGCCGGTACTTAAGGTGGACTGGGTGACATTTTGCGCTGACGCAGCTCGACCGAAGTGGCCTTCGTCATAAAGTGCCACCAGATACTGAAGCTGTCGTATAGAGGGTAAATGCAAGTTGTATGTCTCCGATCAACGATTGATAGAATATATTAAAGCAATCTAAACAATTCAATATATTAATCTTATTCTTTTGCCTAAGATGCTCCCCAACAAGTTGAGTTACTAATTTTATTCAAGGAGAAGTCATGGAAAACCGAGAAGGTCAAAGCGTCCCACAGGTGGTGTTCAAAACTCGCAACGATGAGGGTTGGCAAGAGTTGAGCACAGACGATTTGTTCAAAGGCAAACGTGTTGTTGTGTTCAGCCTACCAGGGGCATTTACCCCGACCTGTTCAGCTACACACTTACCACGCTACGAGGCGTTGCTGCCCACCTTCCGTCAAGAAGGCATTGATGCAGTTTACTGTGTCTCAGTGAATGATGGCTTCATCATGCACGCCTGGGGCAAGGATCAGAACGTCAAGAATGTCCAGCTTATCCCAGACGGTAACGCTGACTTCACACGTGGTATGGGTATGCTGGTAAACAAGCGTGACCTGGGCTTCGGTGAACGCTCGTGGCGTTACTCCATGCTGGTAGACGATGGCATTGTAGAAAAGATGTTCATCGAACCAGACGTGCCAGGTGACCCCTTTGAAGTATCCGATGCTGACACCATGTTGAATTACATCAACCCAAACGCAGTGATTGAAGACAAGACCGTCGCAGTGATTAGTCGGGTTGGCTGTCCTCACTGTCAGCGTGCCAAGGCCATGCTGGTTGAGCGAGATATTGAGTTTAATGAAATTCAGTTGGGTACAGATATCGATCAGGTGTCTTTGCGCGGTCTCACTGGTGCCACCACGGTGCCGCAGGTCTTCATCGGCGGTAAATTGATCGGCAGTGCAGACCAACTCACCGAGTACTTCAAGCTGAAGGAATCAGACGCGGCCTAAACGAAGGTCTGTTGGCGAAGCTCACACAGTGAGCGGTAGTCAAAAAAGTACTATTAAAGAAGCAGCAAAAGAAAAGGCGACCTGTTGGTCGCCTTTTTTATTGCGTACTAGCCGTGGTACTACCGGGCTACTGGGGCAATCTCATTGATGAAGGTATCGAGTACCTGCATCTTCTGTTCGTTAAGGTCCATGCCCAGGGAAAAGTCTGGAACAATAAACTCATCAACGCCGATTTCTTTATAGGCGCCGATAATGTCTTGCAGTTGGCTGACGTTACCGGCGATGCGCGGTGGTCTGTCTGAGGAGGCATTCATTTTTGCGGCAAACTTGTCATCGTCCGTTAGGAAAATCATGGCGACGGCGGTACGGTGAATATCAGCAGGGTCTCGGCCCAGCTTTTCACAGTGTTGATCCAGAATAGTCATCTTGTGTTTGAGTTCCGCAACGTTGCCCCACACATTCCATTCATCAGCGTACTGCGCCGTGATACGAAGCGTAACTTTTTCGCCGCCACCGCCGATTAGCAGGGGTAAAGGTGATTGCACAGGTTTCGGTTCCAGCGGAGCATCGTGCAACTCGTAGAATTTGCCAGAGAAGTTCGTCGACGGTTCGTTAAACAGGGATTTAATCACCTGGCATGCTTCCTCCAGACGCTCTAATCGATTGCCGATGGTGTGAAAGGGAATGCCGTACTTTTCGTGTTCATTTTCTTGCCAGCCTGATCCAAGCCCCAGAACTACTCGGCCGCCGGAAATGTGATCCACCGTGGCAGCCATTTTTGCTAATACTGCTGGGTGGCGGTAGGTGTTGCCGGTGACCAGTGTGCCAAGGCGAAGCCGG
>JBKAGC010000063.1:0-16084 GCA_046290215.1 Pseudomonadales bacterium
CAATACCCTCAACGACCGCTCTGGCACCACTGTTACGAACGCAGAAACGCTCTGCCGCAACGCCGCGGAAATAAGCTTCGCCGCTGGTAGCGCCATACAGGACGACGTTACCCACAAGAATGTTTTGCTCAGGTTTAAACTGGCTATTGGCAGGTGGATAAATCGCAATCTTACCGCCAGAAAGGCCTTTACCCACATAGTCGTTAGCATCGCCCTCCACCTGGATAGAAATACCCTTGGCAAGGAACGCACCAAGACTCTGGCCTGCAGAACCCGTGAGCTTAATGTTGATGGTGTCATCTGGCAGTAGCTCGCCTGCAGTGGCTTTCGCAACCTCGTGAGAGAGCATAGTGCCCACCACCCGGTTGATGTTGATAACCGGGAGTTCGATATTCACTTTTGAGCCGTCTTTCAGCGCTGGTTGCGCTTGCTTGATGATCTCAACATCCAGCGCTTTCTCCAGGCCATGATCCTGGCCTTTAGTGCGGTAGGTTTCGGTGTCCTCGTAAACGATCTGGGCTGGCTCTAAGATCTTGGACAAGTCGAGGCCATTGGCTTTCCAATGCTGGATGGCACGGTTCATTTCCAGAACGTCAGATCGACCAACCATTTCGTTGAGGGTGCGGAAGCCCAGCTGCGCCATAATCTCCCGCAGTTCCTCAGCCACCATAAAGAAGTAGTTCACCACATGTTCTGGCTGGCCTTTAAACTTCTTGCGTAAGTCAGCGTCTTGCGTCGCAATACCCACCGGGCAAGTATTCAAGTGGCACTTACGCATCATGATGCAGCCCAGGGTAATGAGCGGTGCGGTGGCGAAACCAAATTCTTCGGCACCGAGCAGCGCTGCCATGGCAACATCACGACCGGTCTTCAACTGACCGTCGGTTTGCAAATAAACGCGAGAGCGCAAATTGTTCATCACCAGCGTCTGATGTGTTTCGGCAATGCCTAGTTCCCAGGGCAAACCAGCATGTTTGATCGACGTAAGCGGTGATGCCCCAGTACCACCATCATGACCAGCAATTACCAGGTGGTCAGTCTTGGCTTTAGTGACACCGGCGGCAATCGTACCAACACCAATTTCAGAGCCGAGCTTGACGCTAATGCGGGCTTCTGGATTGGCGTTCTTCAAGTCATGGATCAACTGGGCGATATCTTCAATAGAGTAAATATCGTGGTGTGGTGGTGGGCTAATCAAACCCACGCCAGGTGTTGAGTGACGCAGACCGGCAATATAGTCGTCTACCTTGCCGCCAGGTAACTCGCCGCCTTCACCAGGCTTGGCGCCCTGGACGATCTTAATTTGTAGCTCGTCAGAGTTAGCCAGATACCAGATCGTGACACCGAAGCGACCAGAGGCAACCTGCTTAATCGCAGAGCGTTTTGAATCGCCGTTGGCCATAGGCTTAAAGCGGGCTACGTCTTCGCCACCCTCGCCAGTGTTAGATTTACCGCCCAGGCGGTTCATGGCGATGGCAAGAGATTCATGACTCTCAGTAGAAATAGAACCAAGGCTCATGGCGCCGGTACAGAAACGTTTAACGATTTCCGATGCCGGTTCCACCTCGTCCAGGCTAATTGGACCGCCGTTCACCCCATCTTTAAAGGTGAGTAGACCGCGGAAAGTACAGCGCCGGGTGGTTTCTTCATTAATATGTTTGGCAAAGGCATGATATGCCTCGCGGCTGTTGGTGCGCGTGGCATTCTGCAAGCTAGCAATCGCCGTTGGATCCCACATATGGGCATCCCCTGTACGGCGCCAGTGGAAGTCGCCGTTATTAGGCAGCAGCGGAATGAGGTTTTCATCGCGCTCTGGGTAGCCGACGCTGTGCCGCTGTTTCATCTCTTCGAATAGGACGTCGAACTTCACGCCCTCGACACGGCTAGCAGTACCCACGAAGCAGCGGTCGATGATTTCAGAAGATAAACCCACCGCCTCGAAGATTTGCGCGCCCTTGTAGGACTGCAGGGTTGAAATACCCATCTTCGCCATGACCTTGAGCATGCCTTTGGCAACGGCCTTCTTGTAAGCGGCAATAATACTGTCGCCATCAGGGTAAGTGTCGTGATCCAGTAAGTTATCCTCTCGCGCCTGCCAGATGGCCTCGAACGCCAGGTAAGGATTAATGCCGTCGGCGCCGTAGCCAGTCAACAAACAGTGATGGTGCACTTCACGAGCTTCACCGGTTTCGATAATCAGGCCGATACGGGTGCGCTCGTGTCTGGCCACCAGGTGATGGTGAACCGCACCACAAGCCACTAATGCACTCAGCGGCATTTGCGTTTTCGAAATATTGCGATCAGAAAGAATAATCAGTGATTTACCCGCTGCAATGGCTGCAGAAGCCTCGTTACAAATACGTTCCAGGGCTGCTTGCATACCGGCAGCGCCATCGGCTTTCGGGAAGGTGATATCAATCGTGGCGCTCTGCCAACCTTTGTAATCAATTTCTTTGAGCTTGGCGAGATCGCGATTGCTCAAGATCGGATGAGGTAGCTTCAGTCGGTGGGCATGTTGCGCGCTAGTCTCAAGCAAGTTAGCTTCAGGACCAACAAAGCATTCCAATGACATCACAACTTCTTCACGAATGGAGTCAATAGGCGGATTTGTGATCTGGGCAAACAGCTGTTTGAAGTAGTCGTAAATCATGCGCGATTTGTCTGACAGACAGGCAAGCGCCGCATCGTTGCCCATGGAGCCTAGTGGGTCTCGAGCCTCGGTGACCATAGGCAGCAACATAAACTGCATGGTTTCTGTAGTGAAACCAAATGCTTGCATTCGCTCGATCAAAGTGTCGGGCATGAAATCATAAGGATCAGCAGCTTTCGGCAGGTCATCCAGAGTGATCTTGTTTTCTTTGAGCCAGTCGCCGTAGGGGCGACGATCAGCAAAGTCAGCTTTTAATTCCTCATCTGGGATCATGCGACCCTTCTCGAAGTCGATCAGGAACATCTTGCCCGGCTGCAGGCGGCCTTTGGCAACAACGATTTCTGGATCAACCGGCAGTACACCCACCTCCGATGCCATGATGACGCGATCATCAGAGGTAATGTAGTAGCGGCTGGGGCGTAAGCCGTTACGGTCAAGTACGGCGCCAATGTAGTGGCCGTCAGTGAAGACAATAGAGGCAGGACCATCCCAGGGTTCCATCAACGCCGAGTTGAACTCGTAAAAATCCCGTTTGTTCTGGGGCATGTTCTTGTCGGACTGCCAGGCTTCCGGAATCATCATCATGACGGATTCCTGCAAGGTGCGACCGGACAACATTAAGAATTCAAGCACGTTGTCAAAAGCACCGGAATCGCTGAAGCCAGGCTCTACGATGGGGAATAACTTCTTAATCTTGTCGCCAAATTTATCGCTCTGGGCGACACCTTCCCGGGCGGTCATCCAGTTTTTGTTGCCGCGTAAGGTGTTAATTTCGCCGTTGTGGCTCATATAACGGTTTGGCTGGGCACGATCCCATGATGGGAAAGTATTGGTAGAGAAGCGCGAATGCACCATGGCCAGGTGAGCCTCGTAGCGCGCATCCTCAAGATCTGGGTAAAAAGGGAAGAGTTGCCCTGGCGTTAGCATACCCTTGTACACAATCACGCTGGTGGAGAGTGAGCAGGCGTACAGCAGGTGACCTTCTTTTAGGTTCATGCCGCGGCGTAAGCGTTCACTAAACTCGCAGCGGATAACGTACAAAGCACGGTCAAACTCTTCTGAACTGTCGCAATTGGAGCCAACAAACAGTTGTTTGATGACTGGTTGGGCGTCGCGAGCAGCAGGACCTACATCCGCTTTGTCGGCGTCCGTTGGTACATCTCGCCAACCTAAAAACTGTTGGCCTTCTTCTTTGATGACGGCCTCAATGGTTTCCAGACAGACTTCTCGTTCTGCTGCATCCTGAGGCAAAAAGATATTGCCCACGGCATATTGCCCAGGCTCTGGTAGTTTAATAGACAGTTCTTCCGCTAGTTTGGCGAAGAAGGTATGAGGCAGCGAGGTCAGGATGCCGGCGCCGTCACCGGTGTTCTCCTCAAAGCCACAACCACCGCGGTGATCCATACGTGAATTAATATGGTAGGCGTCCTCAAGAATCTGGTGGCTTGCCGCACCTTTGATATTGGCAACGAAACCAACGCCACAAGAGTCTTTCTCATTGTTCGGATCGTAAAGACCAGTGGCGTCAGGGAATGCACCCTTCTTTATCATGTTGTCTATCATTTCTGTCCTTTTCTCTTGAGGCACGGCTGACCGGATCAGGCGACTTTGCCCGAAACACGGTTATTCATACGTGGCACCTGCGGATAATGATCTATGCGGTCTCAACCACACATGGTCACACAATGTGTGGTACCGGCCTCCCCAGCGGGCCGAAAACAATACCATCGAAATGCTATAAGTCAAGGGTCCAATCTGGCCTATAAAATTCTGGAATACTCGATATAACATGTTGTTTCGTATGGATTTTTTCGAATGGTGCAATGCGAGAAATTACTTGCCAAATCAGTTCAAATGAGTGTAAGCATGAAGCTCTGACTCATGTATAATCACGCTCTTTTTCGGCCATCCAGAGGACAATCCATGAAACAACCAGTTCGGGTCGCGGTAACAGGTGCCGCAGGACAAATCAGCTACTCACTACTTTTTCGCATCGCTTCTGGTCAAATGTTGGGCGCAGATCAGCCAGTGATTTTGCAACTTCTGGAAATCGAGCCTGCCATGGAGGCCTTGAGTGGCGTGGTGATGGAGCTGGACGACTGTGCCTTCCCGCTGGTGACCGATATTATTCAGACCTCTGATCCCAATGTAGCCTTTAAAGACATTGATTACGGCCTATTGGTTGGCTCGCGACCACGGGGACCGGGCATGGAGCGTAAAGACCTGCTGGAAGCCAATGCGGCGATCTTTTCCGTGCAAGGTAAAGCCCTGAACGATCACGCGTCTCGTGATGTGAAAATCCTTGTGGTGGGTAACCCAGCGAACACTAACTGTTTGATTGCCCAGCGTAACGCCCCTGATCTGGATCCGCGCCAATTTACTGCCATGACTCGCCTTGACCATAACCGCGCCATGACTCAGTTGGCCCAGAAGACTGGTAAGCACGTCACTGATGTTGCTGGGTTATCCATCTGGGGTAACCACAGTGCGACTCAATATCCTGACATCACCGCTGCCACAGTGGCCGGCACCCCTGCCATGGACCTGGTGGAACAGAGCTGGGTTGCTGATGAATTTATCCCCACTGTGCAACAACGTGGTGCGGCTATTATTAAAGCCCGGGGCTTGAGTTCAGCAGCCTCAGCGGCCAACGCCGCGATCGAGCATATGCGTGACTGGGCGCTGGGCTCTAACGGAACCGTGGTCAGCATGGGGGTTTACTCCGACGGTAGTTATGGCATCGAGGAAGGCTTGATCTATTCCTATCCATGCACCTGTGACGGCGGCGACTGGAAAATTGTTCAGGGTCAAACCATCACAGACTTTAGCCAGGAAAAAATGACCGCCACTGAAACCGAGCTCAAAGAAGAGCGTGATGCGGTTGCGGAATTGTTGCCGTCGTAAAGCATCGGCACGACAATTCAAATGTACGAAAGGCCAGCCTAGCGCTGGCCTTTTTGTGTCTGGCCTCACTAGATATAGCCCCGGAGTTTACCTTCGCTTCGGTTCCGCCAGGATACAGACGCAGCCAGTATTGCTAGTAAGCGTGAGGGCGGCCGTATCACCTTTAGCGCCGGCGGCCGCTGGAATGAGCACAGCATCTTCGACGTTCAAAGCGCCGCCGCTCAAGGTCAGGTCACCGCTAGCACAGATTAGCAGCCGATAATCATCACTTTCTGGCAAGGCGACTGTGGTCCCTGCTGCAACGGTCATGCGAATGGCGCGGAATGCGGAAAAATCCGCAATGACTTCCAGCCTGGTGCCAGGGGGAGCCGGCAACAGCGTGAACTCCTCCTCGGGCGGCATATCTAGAATCGCCTGGTCGAGAGCGGTTTCGGTATCCCAATGGGACTGGGTTAGAACTTTCTGGCCAAAAGATAAGATAAATCGTTCATAGGACGCGGTCTGAAATTCAATCACACGCACGCCATGTTGCAAGGCATGGGGGAAAAACGGTTCAACCCGGATAACGTCGCCGACTTTAATACTGCGAAAATGGGTAAAGGCTTCCATTTCGTTGCGAAGCTGGCGCTCCTGTTCGGTCATCTCTGGAGGTAGCGCTTGTAACCAGCGTTCCATAATCTCTGGCGGTACAGGGTCATTACTGCCTAGTCCGGCTTCTTCTCGTGCCTGATCAAGCAAGATATCGATTTCAGCACGACATTTTTCATAAGTTTGCACGGATTTCAGGTATGCCGCTTTGAACGCGGTGTCATTTTTATAGGCAGCCCGGCACGCCTGATCGAAACCGTAGCGTATCTTGCCAACGCCGTCCGGCCATACAACCCGGTCCACGTGGGTAACGATATACACTTCAATCTTTTTATCATGCAGCTCGAAGTACAAATTGCCCAGATCCGGATTGGGCAGTGGATCGAGGATTTTTAACAGGAGCGGCGCCGAGCCACTAGCACTGCCCACCATGTTTTTAGGCAAACACGCGAGCAACCAGGGTAGAGGAATGCCAGCGCTGGTGCAGACGCCCCTGGCTTCGATGCCGGTGTACCAGATTTCAGCGCCCCAGGGTTTTGGCACTTTGACCACTTCCAGCGGCCATGGCGTGTCGAGGCGAAGGCAATTTAACTGATGTGCTTTCGCTATTGCTGCTAAATTTGTACCGCTTGCCTGTAGTTGGTTTACATCAAATGCTTCCGCGCTAATGCAGATGCTTGCCTCAAGACCCTCGCGTTCGAACAATACGTGCAAGTCTATGGGCGCCGGCTCCTCGCTGTAATCAGGTTGGTGGACAAAACTAAAGTGTACAAGCCCATCACGATGCATGGTGACGATGTGACGGGGATCTGTAACCTGGCCGAGTGAAGAAATCATGCGGGCAGTATACAGCGGCGGGCCACTGCCTTGGGGCTTTTCTGATACCAGGTCCGATTTCAGCTAGCTTCGCGTCGGCAGCTTTTTTAAGCTGCAGTTGTGGATAGAGACGTCATTTGAGTCTATGCAATTTAACCAGGAACAATTTGAACAAGCTCGCCAGGCGAGAGATCCGCGTTTTGATGGTCGGTTTTTCATTGGCGTGCGCACCACCGGCATTTACTGCCGGCCTATTTGCCCGGTTAAGTTGCCTAAGCCGGATAGTTGTACGTTTTTCCTCACTGCGGCAGCGGCATCAGAAGCCGGCTATCGACCCTGTTTGCGATGTCGGCCAGAAGCTTCACCGGGCACACCGGCGTGGGCAGGCACCTCAACTACCGTGAATCGCGCTTTACGATTGATTCACGACGGGGCGTTAGATGAAGGCTCGGTTCAGCAACTTAGCGATCGGCTCGGGGTCACCCCGAGACATTTGTCGAGATTGTTCGCGGAGCACATTGGGGCAACGCCGCAAAGCGTGGCGCAAACCAGGCGCTTACACTTTGCGAAAAGACTGTTGGATGAAACCAATCTAAATATGACCGAGATTAGCCATGCCGCCGGCTATAAAAGCGTGCGCCGCTTTAATGACCATATCAAGCGTGTTTACAACAGAACGCCCTCGGAAGTTCGCAAGCGCCGGGGTGTTAACACGACATCCGGTGGCTTTAGTTTACAGTTAGGTTTTCGCCAGCCCTTTGATTTTGCCAGCCTGCTGGATTTTTTAAGCGTCAGAGCGATTCCCGGAGTGGAATCAGTGATTGAAAACTCAGAGGCTAGATTTTATCAACGAACCATCATGCTCGGTGACCAGCCAGGTCGTCTTCAGGTTTCTGAGGTAGAAGGAAAAGATGCGCTGCGACTCAAAGTGGAAACCAGTGGTGCTGGACATTTGCTCGCGGTTTCGAATCGGGTGCGGCGTTTGTTTGATCTTGATGCTGATCCGGCAGAGGTGAACAGAATTCTAACTGGCCATAAGCACCTGCGTGATCTTGTTCAGCAGAATCCTGGTCAAAGAGTACCGGGTTGTTGGGAGCCGTTTGAAATTGCGGTGCGTGCGATTGTTGGCCAGCAAGTATCTGTAAAAGGGGCGACCACAGTGATGGGGCGCATTGCCGCGCTGTACGGTGAATCGTCGGAGTATGGTTTGTGTTTTCCTGGGCCAGAGGTACTTATGGAACTGGATACCAGCACTTTGTCGATGCCAGTGAAACGAGCCCAGGCCATTAAGGATCTAAGTCGCGCGGTCGCAGCGGGTGAGGTTCGCTTTGATTCGGATGTTGCCGCCGCAGACTTATGCGAGCGTCTACTGACTATTAAAGGCATTGGACCATGGACCGCACAGTATATTGCCATGCGCGCCTTAAGTGACCCTGATGCCTTTTTAGAGGGCGACCTGGTATTAGAGAAAGTTGCTGCCCAGTTGTTTAATACAGGAAGTCGCGCCGGGTTAATGGCCTTGGCTGAAAACTGGCGGCCCTGGCGGGCATATGCTGGTATGCACATGTGGCGCGCTGCGGCGACGCTAAACTGAGGTAAGGTTATGTTTTATACATTTTTGCAATCGCCCATTGGGCCGCTGCTACTGGCGGGCTCAGAGACAGCCTTGGAGTTTATTGGCTTCCCGGAAGGGAAGGGCAAGATAGAGCCTGGACCCGAATGGATAAAGACTGAGGATGTTTTTAAGTCGGCTATTGGGCAACTTACAGAGTATTTTGCCGGTGATCGTCAAGTGTTCGACCTGGCGCTAGCGCCTTCCGGTACGGCGTTTCAATTGGAAGTTTTGCAGGCGTTGCAGCATATCCCATTTGGTCAAACCTGTAGTTATGGTGATATCGCATCTACCATCAAGCGGCCCAAAGCTGTGCGCGCAGTAGGCGCGGCCAATGGCAGAAACCCTCTGCCGATCGTTATACCCTGTCATCGCGTCATTGGTAGCAACGGTAGCTTAACTGGCTTTGGTGGCGGCTTAAGTGCGAAAGCCTGGCTCCTGCAGCATGAGAAAAAGGTGTTGGGTGTCGCACCCGGTGGCGGGCAAGCAGCGCTATTTTAGATTCGCTTACGCCGTGCGATGACAGACCGATTCAAACAACTCGAAATAGTTCGGAAACGTCTTGGCGGTAACTTCCGGGTTGTTAATGGTGATGCGGGTGTTTTGTAAGGCAGCCAAAGAAAACGCCATGGCAATGCGATGGTCGCCGTAGGTATCAATCTCTGCAGGCTGAATTTGTTCTGGTGGGTCGATGATAATGAAGTCATGGCCCGTTTCTACTTGCGCGCCGAGCTTGCGTAGCTCGGTAGACATGGCGTGCATACGATCAGTTTCTTTAACCCGCCAGTTGTAAATGTTGCGAATCGCAGTTCGACCTTTTGCAAACAGAGCCATGGTGGCAATTGTCATAGCGGCATCAGGGATGTGATTCAGGTCTAAATCAATACCTTGTAGCTGTTGCCCAGTGACTTCTACCCAGGTATCGCTCTTGTTTACTCTGGCGCCCATCTGTTCAATCACGTCAAGGAAATCAATGTCACCCTGAACGCTCTCTTTACCTATACCGTTGACTCTGACAGTACCGCCCTTGATGGCCGCCGCTGCAAAAAAGTAAGAAGCTGAAGAAGCATCTCCCTCGATGAGATATTGGCCAGGTGACTGATATTTTTGTTGGCCGGTAATTGTAAAGTATTGATGGTTCTCATGCTCTGCCGTAACGCCAAATTTGGCCATGATGTCCAGAGTCAGGTCGAGGTAGGGTTTAGAGACCTGTTCGCCAATGACCTCGATTTCGCTGTTTTTGTTGGCCAGTGGTAAGGACATCAGTAAGGCCGTTAGATATTGACTGGAAACATCGCCTTTGATGCGCACCTTGCCCCCTTTGATCTTGCCGCCATGAATTTTTAAGGGCGGGCAATTTGGTTTGCCAAGGTATTCGGCGCGTACGCCAAGTTGCTCTAGCGCTTCGATTAGGTGATGAATTGGACGCTCACGCATGTACTGATCGCCGTCGATGATAAAATCGCCGCCAACCATTGCCAACATGGCGGTAAGGGGGCGGATCGCGGTGCCAGCATTGCCCAGGAAGAAGTTGCGATCATTGGGCGGCGAAAATAACCCATCATTGCCACGGACCCTACACTCATTGCCGTCCACGGTAATAGAAATACCCAGCTGGGTTAGTGCCTCGATCATCCGCTCTGTGTCTTCACTGTGTAGCAGATTGATGAGGCGCGTTTCATCCTTACAAAGCGCAGCTAGCAGCAAGGCTCGATTGGAAAGGCTTTTTGAACCGGGGAGGCTAATTTCTCCAGAAACACTGGTAACTGGATTAAGGGTAAGTTGTGACATGGCGTTCTCTAATAAACTTCAATATCGCGATTGTCCGGTTCGATCCGGTTTAAGAAAGTCGCGAGGTTGGGCGCTAGCTCTTTGATTGGGGGGCGACCGGGCTCCTCCAGCAAGACAACGCCTGTGTCGTTATCAACGCTCAAGAAGAACTCCGAATCTTCCTCGGTATTGGCGAAAAACACGGTGAAAGGTGCCTTAGCCCTGATCTTGTAAAACAAGTGACCCACCAGGTTTTCTAGCAAGCGGGTAAAATCCTCTTCATTCCACATTTGAATTAGACTGAGCTCACCTTCTACAGTTTTACCTGGTAGGGTGCCAGACCAATACAGATTGTAATAACTTTGAATGTCGGGATGGATCGGCTGCTCGGCAGCGTTGGCAAGCCCAGCGAAATCAAGGGGTTTAGATTGCAAGGCGGGTCGCCAGTAGGTGCTGGTTTGCTCCTGGCGAACTTCGCAGGGTGATCGCCATTCCTCATCAAACGGTTGCTGAAATAGCGCGTGGTCACGCAGCGCGAGGCTTCGGCTCACGAAGCCAGACAGGGCTTTAGTGGTGGCGTTGGTTTCTATGGTGTGCTCTTCGGACATACGCGGGGCGCTAATATTTGCCCGAAGTATACCGTTTTCAGCGTTCTCTGTGGGGAGGTCTGGGTTGACCGCCTTCATGGGGCCGCAAGATACGGCGTATGAGTTGCGCCCGTTGCTGCTGATCGAGTTCCGCTAACACAAGCAACATCTGGTCATGCATATGTTTTTCTACCGCATTTCTGGCTTGTCGGGTGCTGGCGAAAGCGCCTCGAGCCGCTTCCGGATCAAATGGGTCACTGAGAATGACTTTCGCCAGTTGGCGTTGCTCGTTGCGCATTTGTTTGTGGAGTTCGCGGCCTTCTTTGCGCTGGCGGCGAACCTGGGCGGAGATTTGATCCCGCACTTCTGGAGCAACCGTTTCCAGACTATCACTCAGATGAGCGGGAAATCTTGGCCCTGGACGTTCTCGCAAGCCAAACCCGATGGCGGCGCCAACGATCAATAGGTTTAGGCCAAGAGATATCGCTAAGACAATGTGAGTGGTTTGTTGTTTCATGCTTATTGGTCCAGTTCGGTGCTGTCATCGAAGCTAGATGCCTCGAATTGCACGAGTGCCAGTTCTTCTGCAAGAACGAATTGCTCTTCAATTTGGATGCTGCTGCCTAGCATCATGCCCACAACAATCGGCAAGCAGGCTGCTAATGCGGGCCGCCACACGGTGACTTCCGGACTCAGCCAGTCCAGCAGTTTCTGCAATAGGCCGCGGCGATAAACGGTTTGCTCGAGGATACTTGCCTCTAGAGCGCTGAGATTGCTTGCAACCTGGTATTGGTCGAGGACAGCATCGAGCCTCTGTTCTTGATCGAGTAACGACTGCCAGTCGGGGTTTGCTTTAAGGGCAACTGCGGCTGCGGCTTGATGATCGGTTGGCCAACTGTCGATATTACAACCATAGCTAGCAGCAAGTGCGGCGAATGTTGTTTTATCCATGTTTTAGCTCCTCAAGTTGATGGTGCAAATGCCCCCGTAAACCGCGTCTCGCTCGCGACAACAGCGACTCTAACGCATCAATGCTCACTTCAAGTATTTCTGCGGCCTGTTTGTTTGACAAGCCCTGGTAATGGCAAAACAAGAGCGCGCTGCGCTGTCGTTCAGGCAAGGCTGCCAGCGCTTGTTTGATTGCGCTGCTAGATTCTGTGGTGATCTGGTATTGGTCAGAATCCGTCGCTGCCTCGGTCTCTAGCATGTTGTCAGTAACACCGGTTTCAAGATTACGCTGCTGGCGAAAGTGGTCAATGCAAAGGTTACGGGCGATTTGATGCAGCCAGGTGCCAAGTTTGGCTTTCCTGGCATCAAAACTTGAAGACTTTTGCCAGAAGCGGATAAAGACCTCCTGGGCAATATCTGCGGCATCGGCTTGATTCCCGAGCATTCGCGCGGCGTAGCTGTTGATCATGGGTAAGTACCGGCGCAGCAGGATCTGAAACGCCGCGGAGTCGCCGTTCTGAGTCCGGTTAACCAACTCCGCTTCGTCTTCATTTCCTGCTAATGACAAAGTGAGTCCTACCTCTCGAAAGGTCTGCCAGGTTTACCGCGACCGCGGTGCTTCGGACGCTTTAGCTCTTCCGGTGACAGATAACCGTCTTGATCGCTATCCAGGTGATAAAACATGGCTTCTTTTGCCTCCTCCTCGGTGATGACGTTATCGCCGTTAAGGTCCATGCGAGCGAAGTGTGCGGTAGCTCTTTCGCGCATTTCATCTGCCCTGGCGCTGGCGTGTTCAATGACTTCCTCACGGGTCACCTGACCATCATTGTTTAGGTCGGCTTTACGCTCGGGCTGTCTAGGCAGCTTAAACTCGGAAAACGATACGTAACCATCGCCATCACTGTCGATTCGGTCAAACATGCGCTTGCCTTCGCCGTCTGCAAGGGCACTGGCCGCAACCAGGCTAGTACCTGTGGCGACGATGAAGCCACGTAACATTTTCATCACTGTTTGTTTTTGCATCATAAGGTTCTCTCAGGTTGTGAGTGTGTATAAGTTGAATGCCATTGGCGAATTCACAACTGATACGGAGAACCAGATCAAACCCGTCGCAAAAACTTTCGATTTTTCTCATGGGTAACAGATCAGGGTTTATGGTCTAGGTTAAAAAACAGGTTTGAGTACGACCAATGCAATAATTGGGATAACGATTAACAGGGCGGCTTCGTTGTAGATTCGGAAGAAGAGTGAGGTTTCAATTACCTCATCGTTTTGCATTTTGCGAACGTAGCGCATGGACTGGTGGTGATAACCCAGCAACAAGCCGACGAACGCCAGCTTCAACCAGAGCCAGGTGCCACCAAAGCCAAACATCAACCAAAGCGCGACACCAAAACCCATGGCCAACAGCGCCATGATCGATGAAAAGCGCAAAAGTTTGTGGGCCATGGTAACCAGGCGCCGTACGTCTTCGGCCTGAGCGCGGCCTTCCACATAGTGCACGAGAATCCTGGGTAGATAGAACAAACCGGCCATCCAGGCCATAACAAAGAGAATATGGAAGACTTTAAGCCAGAGCATAGTTAGACGATATCCAAAGAGCCGCCATCGACTCGAATGTTTTGCGCGGTGAGAAAGCTGGCGCTATCGCTACAAAGAAACGTCACCACATTGGCGATTTCTTCGCGGGTGGCCATGCGCCCGATGAGATTGGGATTGTAGTGTTCGGTGATGTTTACCTCGGCAGCCTCCCAGGTGTCTCCCCAACCCGCTTGTTTAGCGCGAGCCAAATAATGAGCCTCAACTTCAGGTGTTCTGATTAACCCGGGGGAAACCAGGTTTACCGTAATACCAGTAGCTTTAAGCTCCTTCGCAAGACTAACGGTAAGATTAGCCAGAGCGCCTTTGGCGGCATAGTAGTGCGGCATTCGGTCGTTGGGGCGGGTGGAGCCAATGGTGCCTAAATTTACGATACGGCCGTAGCCGTTTTCTTGCATTGCTGGGGTCAGCAAGTTGCAAAGGCGAACTATCGATAAGGTATTTTTTTGATAGGCATCAATCCAGTCTGCGCTGTCCAGGTCTTTCCATCTACCAGGTAATGCAGTGCCATAGTTGTTGACCAAAATATCTGGAGTCAGAGCAAGCTGGTCGAGCTCTGCTTGCAGTTGAGCAGTGCCAGCTTCCGAACTGATATCACCACTAATGGCGTAGGCTTGTGCCGAGAGCCCAGATGGTAAGCTTGAGATTGTTTGCTCGGCTGTGCCGGATTCTAAACCATGGAAAATCACTTTAGCCCCCTCGAGAAGAAGTTGGCGGGCGATGATTTCTCCAGTGCCGCGGTTGCTGCCGGTGACCAGAGCAATCTTGTTTTCTAG
This sequence comes from Pseudomonadales bacterium, assembly GCA_046290215.1. Taxonomy (GTDB): domain Bacteria; phylum Pseudomonadota; class Gammaproteobacteria; order Pseudomonadales; family Azotimanducaceae; genus JAHRVQ01. Next base: position 14,251 of record JBKAGC010000063.1, read on the forward strand.
TTTGTAATCCATGTCGATTGGTTTAGTGATAAAATAGACAATCGCAACATTAGCAAACTTAGACAATTCATGGACACCCTTGCTTTTTTGTTACTGCTTACAGCAGGGGCTTTTGTCCAGACCATCACCGGCTTTGCCATGGGTTTGATCGTCATGGGCGGTGTCGCTCTGCTCGGCATCGTTGAGCTAACCACGGCCGCAGCGGTGGTTAGTCTTGTGAGTTTGGTGAACGTAGTGGTGGCCTTGCGGCGCAATTTCCGCGCAATACAGCTCCGGCTAGTAGGCTCGATGCTGTTGGGTATGGTGCCCATGATATTTGTTGGCGTGAGTTTATTGGACTACCTCTCGAGCGAAAATCAGTTGTTGCTGAAAGTGTTATTGGGTCTGGTGATACTTATTGCTGGGGTTTTGCTGGTGAGCAAACCAAGGCCGTATGAGCAGGTGTCTGGCCGAATTCCGGCGCTATTTGCCGGTATGGCTGCCGGTGTCATGGGCGGCTTATATGGTGCCGGCGGCGCGCCGGTTGCCTATTTAATGTACCGCCAGCCTTTGCTAATTCAGGTTGTCAGGGCAACGTTACTCAGCACCTTTGCTATCTCGACAATTGTCCGTACAGGCTTTATTGCCCTGGAAGGCCATCTCACAGCTCAGGTATTCGACTTGTTGGTGTTTTCTGTGCCCGTGGTGCTAGTCATGACGCTGGTGGGCGACCGGGTGTCACCACACTTGCCAGAAGCTGGCGTGCGGCGGGCAGCTTTGTGGTTGTTGATGCTAATGGGCGCGACGCTAATTGGCTCCGGCATATCGCAGTTGTTGCAAGGCTGATGTGTTAGAACCGTGAGCAAAGCGGTAAAATAACCTGAATACTTCCATTTCTGGTTTCATGACAAACTTTGACGATATACGGCCTTATCGCGATGATGAGGTCAGTGCTGTAATTGAGCGCCTCCTGTCTGATCGAGAGTTTCTTGATTTTCTCAGCAAATACCACTCGCCACGCCTGAGCCGTTATTTTAGTCTGCTGACCCGGTTTATCACGCGGCTGGTGCTAAAGAAAAATCTCGGTGGTGTGAGCTCGGTCAAAGACTTCCAGGAAGTGATCTCTTTCTACGCGAAAAAAATCGTGCAAGAAACCATGACCGAATTTGTGTTTGAAGGTTTAGAAAATCTTGAAGCTAACAAGGCCTATTTGTTTGTTGGCAATCACCGTGATATCGCCGGTGATTCCATGTTGGTTGATTACGCCCTGTGGCTAGATCAACGAGACACGGTGCGTATTGCTGTGGGGGACAACCTGGTACAAAAAGATTTTGCCACCCACCTAATGAAGCTAAACAAGAGCTTTTTTATTCGCCGCTCTGAAGAGGGCGCGAAACGAATTTACGCAGCGCTGTTGCAATCATCACAATATATTCATGACTCCATACAAAATGGTGAGTCGGTTTGGATTGCCCAGGCGGAAGGTCGTGCTAAAGATGGTTTGGATGTGACAGATCCGGCTATTGTGAAAATGTTCGCTTTGGCGAATCGAAAGGCAGCGTTGAGTGATACGGTGCAGCAGCTTGCTATTGTGCCAGTTGCTATCAGTTATGAATATGATCCTTGCGATTACCTCAAGGCGAAAGAACTAACTGCTGTTGCTGAACAAGGCGGTTATGAAAAGCCACCAGGGGAAGATTTGCTCAGCCTTGTTAAAGGGCTTGGGGAATTCAAAGGTAAGGTGTATTTGCGCTTTGGTGAGTGTTTACAGGGAGATTTTCAGTCGCCAGAGGAAGTGGCGAACGCGCTGGATCGACAAATTCTGGATAATTACCAGTTGTATGGTGTGAATTAC
>JBKAGC010000064.1:0-15914 GCA_046290215.1 Pseudomonadales bacterium
ACATTTTGCCGTCAGTGTGATGGGTTTGGATGGTTGGCGGTTTAAGACGGCGGACGCTGAAGCCGTTATCCAGGCGCGCAATCAGGTGCGCACAGATAACGGTGAAGCGGCCCGTGACGCCGCAGTGAATGGCCTTGGTATTACGCTTTGTTCCACCTGGTGTTGTTACCAACAAATACAATCAGGGGAGTTGGTCAGGGTGCTAGAAGACATGCCGTTGGTGAGTGATACCTCAATCTGGGCGATATATCCCAGCTCGCGCCAACTGGCGCCAAAGGTCCGGGTGTTTATAGATTACTTGCTCGAATGGTTTGGTGATGTCCCATACTGGCAAACTGATTAAAGTCGCATCTGGCCAGGCCGGTTCAAGCAAGGTATTAGATTGCTCATTTGCGTCAGGCAATTTAGGCTTGGTCCAGTGAAACTTTATCCTGGCAAAATCGTTCGTCTGCTTGCGGTCATCAGCTTATTGGCAATGATGGTTACGGCCAGCGGCTATCCTATTGACCCTGAGCAAGACAAACAATTGGTAGAGGGGGTCTATCATCAAGCGGTTTGGTCAGAAATGCCAGAACCGCAGTTGTCACTAAGCCAGCAGTTTTTTGTTGATGTCCTTCGTCCTGGTTTTGAGGCGCAAGTGTTAGCTGGCGTTTCGTCTTCAGCAGAGCCACATTGGCAAGAAATAGGTCCCCGGGGATTGCAAGTTGAGCCAGGCCAGCCTTTTACCTGGGTGACCTTCCCTCTGACCAATACCGCCAGGACACCTGAGGACTTTGTCCTGCAGTTAGAAGGTATTGGCATTGTTGCCTGGCATGTGGTGAACGACGCGGGGGAGGTTTTTAGCCATGTAGATGACCTGACTAAAGTCAGATCAGGTCGGCCAGTTTTTGATACTTTCCCAATTATCCCGCTTGAGTTTGCTCCAGGGGAAGAAATCCGGGTTTATGTAGGGATCTACGGATCTGTGTCGGTGCTCTGGAATTTTATTCTCTGGCAAGAATCTGCCTTTTTGCAGGATCGTCAGCAAAACATGATGCTCGATGGCATTTACTTTGGCCTCGTACTCACTTTATTACTGTTTTGTCTCGTGGTGTTTTTCAATATTCGTGAACCTGTTTATTTGTTCTTTGGCCTGTTTCTAGCATCCAGCGCCGCCATGGTGTTTTTTGCGTCTGGCTTATACACGTTATTTCTATTCGAAAACTATATTGGGTGGGGGCTGGTGTACCTGTTTTTTGCCACCGCCGGCGTGGATATATTTGGCGCGATATTTACGATCCTGCTGCTAAGAGTTCACTTACTGGATCGGCCCTTGTACTTCGCCTGGCTCGGCATCATGAGCCTGAACCTCATCAACCTGGTATATGGGGTACTACTGGCGCACCCTGACCGCATTATTGAAGGTGACTCGGGGTTAGTTCTTGGTTTGTCAGCCACGACGACAGTTCTGGAACAGATAATTTTCCTTTGGACTCTGATTGCCTTCTGGCGCAGCTCCGTGGTGGCGAGATACTGGTTCTTGGTCATTTTCTCGGTTTCTGCAACGACCATATTCTGGACGATCCACTCGGTTTATCCAGAGATAACGGACCTGGAGCCGAAGCGGGTGGTTCAGTCAGTTATGCTGCTAGGTGCTGTACTCTTGTGTGTTGTACTGGCTTACACCTATCGAGTGGAGCGATCTGAACGTCTCGTGGCCCAGGATATGAGTGTAGAAAATCTGCGCCTCGCTCGTGATATTGAGCAAGCCAAAGCTAATTTTATCTCAACAGTTAGCCATGATTTGCATGGCCCCGTGCGTGCCATTGGTTTCTTTGCCGAGGCACTGCGGGGCAAAACCGCGGATGAGGAAGCCGCCATCAATGTGCAACGTATCGAAGAGAATGTTGAAACGGTCTCGGCCCTGCTGGATAGTCTCGTGCGATTGTCAGAAGTTGAAGCTCATCGACAGCTAGCCATCGAAGAGGTGCCATTAGCGAGGGTGCTCTATACCTTAAAAAATGAATTTGAGCCGGTTGCCCGGGGCAAGAACCTGCAGCTAGAAATCCCTAGCAGTGAATTGACAGTACAAAGTGACCAGGTAGCGCTAAGTCAGATATTGCGTAACTTGATTGAGAATGCCATCAAGTACACGGACAAAGGTTCCATCAAGTTGGAGGTTGATGAGATGGAGCAGTTTGTTTCCATCGCGGTGATTGATACCGGTCTTGGTATTGCGCAAAGTGACTTGATTCGCGTGTTTGACGAATTCTTTCAGGTGTCTGGTTCTGATAGCGATGGCGTTGGTCTAGGGTTATCGATTGTCGCAAGACTTACCCATTTGCTTGGTATCAAAATCAGGGTGAGTTCCAAGCCGGGAAAAGGAAGTCGGTTTGAATTGCAACTGGCGAAAGATCCCGCCGTCAATAGCAGCGACCGTCCTATCACCCAGGCCTTTGCCAGCGGACTAAACCTGACCGCACTGGTGATCGATGAGGCGGACGACAAGCTAACTGCGGTTGCTGATTATCTTGACGACTGGGGCGTGCGGCTTGAATCCGAATTGACTGACGAGAGCGAAGCTGATTTTCTGCTGGTGCCAGGCACCGTTGAAGGTTTGCGTTGGTTAAATCAACACTGGCGTGAAGGGACCTGGGTGTTGGTTGTTGGTGAAGCGCAAGGTTTTACTGCGCCCAATGAAAAAGTTGTCCTATTGCCGGTGGATGTGGAACCGATGCGTCTGCGTGCAGTGATTCAACGTATATTGAGCGGCGACTAGAAGAAAAACAGTGCAAGGAAAATGATGACGCAGAGTATCAAGCCACCAAGCAATAGTCTGGTGCGACCAGACTTGCTCGTTTTCGCCTCAACAATATGGATGTGCTCGAATTTTTCTTTGGTCATAAAGATTGTCCCTATCAACACCATACGCCTGTTTTTGTGACTGGCGTATCCGCCCAAGGGTTGAGTTTTACAAGTTTGGAAAGCAGAGCTGGCTATGCGCATTTTTCTTGTTGATGATCATGTATCTTTTTGTGAGGGATTAGTCGCGGCGATTCGCGGCTTGCGTCCCGAATACGAGATTGATTTTGTCTCCGATGTGGATTTTGTACCGGCAGAACTGTTGGGCAAAAACTCCTATGATCTGATCATCACGGATTTGTTGATGCCCGGTTGGGGTGGGATTGAGCTACTCAAGTATTTAAAGAAAAACCATAACCGCACCCCAGTGGTAGTTATGTCCTCGGTCCGCGACAACCAGACCATTCAGGAAGTGTTTGACCTGGGTGTGGTGGGCTTTTTGCCAAAGTCCTATGGCACCCAGGCGATTGTCGAGGCCATTGAGGCTTGTCGCGAAGGTGAGATTCACGTGCCGGGTTTTTACTCGCCGCCTGAAGCCACCACAAAGGCTCCGTTGCCGCAGCAAGAGGGGCAAATAAAACTCACCCGCCGGCAAGCGGAGATTCTATCGCTGATGGATCAAGGCTTAAGTAATCAGGAGATTGCGGACAAGCTCTTTATCGGTAAATCTACCGTGAAAACCCATGTGAGCCAGATATTTAAGTTGTTCGGCGTCAATAGTCGTATAGCCTGTCTGCGAGCAGCCAGGCAAGAGGGCGCGCTCGGCTAGCGTTATGATGGGCTCTCGATGGAAATCACCCGGCGGATCTGGTCGTTTTGAAAGCCAATCAAACTTGGCCGTTTAATGCCGGGCAGCGAAATAATGTCGTAAAGCTCTGAAACGATCCCTTCTGTTTGAAACCAATGGGGAGTCGCGCCACTGGTTAAATCAATGACATACATGCCGCTTCTCGCGCTGACTTTTTCCTGAGTAAGTCGGTCGTCCAACTCGAGGCCTTGAAAGGTATCGTTGCGTGGTTTTGACAAACCCACCACAGCATAATTTCCCTGCATGGTCGCGCCGCGAATAAAGCCGGGACAAAATGTGATCGGTTCGAACTTACCGGTGGCAAAGTCCACATAGCCGTATTCTCCTTTGCCCGAATTTGCAAGCCAGAGCTTACCGTTGTGCCAACGAGGAGAGTGCGGCATGGAGAGCCCCCGGCAAACAACTTCATCCGTTGCAATGTCAATCACAATGCCGCCATCGCGGCGATGTTCGCGCCAGCCATCCGTGACATTGGTTTCCGACACGGCAGTTACATACGCGGGTTTACCATCTTTCATGGCAAGTCCGTTCAAGTGGCAGCGATCTTCAGGGGCAAGTTGCGTGATAAATTTAGGTTTCCACAAGGGCTTAAAACTGTGTTCCTTTGAAGTGGTAGCGAGGCAACAAAACAGAGTGTTTATAAATATTGGTTGATCCGTGGCTGGGTCTAATTGCAAATCGTGGATGTCTAGGTCGCCGGTAATGTAGCTCAGCTTTGGCACAAACAGCCGATCAAAGCCGTCGCTTAATTGCCCCTCAGGCAACGTATTGTGAGAACGAAAGATCTGGTAGAGAGAACTCATTAGCATAGTTTGGCCATCTGACCAGAGCCCCATAGGGCGAGGGAAAGAGCGTTCAAAAATGGATAAGCGCTGTTTTTCATTGTGTCCAATCAGAAAGACCTTGCCCGATTGGTAAGTGGAAAAGCCCAGGCTGATATCCTGTTCGATCATCCACTGCACGAACTGTCGTGAGGCTTTGATCTCGAACTTGGGTTTTTCCTGAGTTTCTGTTGCCTGACTCGTGTTTTCCGTATCGCTCATAGTTGTTTCTGTTCAATAACTTGATGAATGAGTGCGAGCTGCTGAGGTAAGCAGACGTCTTTTAAATCGTACTGACTGACCACCTGTCGCCGTGCTTCGCGGCGCATGTTTACCATCCGATCGGGGTGTTCAAGCACACGGCAAACCTGACTGATTAGACCTTGCCTGTCAAAGAAATCAAACAACAAACCGGTTTGCTCGTGGTTAATCACTTCTTTTACGGGCGGTGTTGCCGAGGCGACAATGGCGCACTCGGCACTCATGGCTTCCAGTAGTGACCAGGACAGGACAAAAGGATAGGTTAAGTAAACGTGCACGGAGGATACCTGCAACACTTGCAGGAATTTCTCATAACTCACTTTGCCTAAAAAATGTAAACGCCCCTGGTCAATCTGATCCGCGACCTCGGCGAGAAACATCTGTTTATAGGTTTTACCCGGCGGTGGCGCAGGTCCGTAGCTTACATGATCGCCGCCCACCACCACTACGTGGGCGTTGGGGCGGTTGGCCATCAGCTCAGGCAGGCTGCGCATAAACTGATGGTAACCGCGGTACGGTTCGAGGTTGCGGTTCACAAATGTAATGACTTCATCATCCGCTGTAAGACTAACTTGTTCGTTTATTTCCAGACGCGCCGTGGGGTCAGCTTTGACAGTGTTAGTGTCTATGCCGTCAAAAATGACCGACACCTTGTCCTGATACTCCTCCGGTAGCGCACTATGCTGCCAGTGAGTCGGAGTGACGCCGTGGTCTGCCTGATGCAGACTTTGCAGATGTATCGTGTTGCGGATTCGGGTCTTAAAAGTGCTATCACGACTTGCTGGAAACTCTGGGTCGAAGTTGGTATCGAGTCCCGTTGCGCGATAAAAAAACTCGAAGAAATACAGTAACGGGGTGTCTGGCCAAACGTCCCTGAGAAACAAGCCTTCACCCCAGGCGGGGTGGCAACAAATGATGTCCGGTTGAAAACCCTGGTTTTGAAGTTGATCGGCTACTCGAACGATTTGTTGGCCTCGACGAACGCCAGCTTCCGTGGTGCGAAGGTAGTGATGAGTTTCTGCGCCAGCACCCTTTGGGCGCTTGTAACCGATCTCAGTGATGCCAGGATGCCCCAGACGGCCAATGTTGTTTGCTTCGCCGATGGCGACCACCGTATTTTCGGGGTTGTCTGCTAACGCCGAGGCGATGTGGCGGTATTGCCCGGGGAAATTTTGATGGATAAATAGTACTTTCATTCAGGAAACTGATGGTGATCCGCGGTGAGTTTGGCATGAACCTGCCAAATTTGCCCGGTCTACGGCAAAAATCATCCTTTGGCATGAGGGGCTATCGAATTGATCGAAAAATCATCCTTTAGGGTGGTGCTGCAGGCCTGATCTGGCTGATATAGTTTTCCCAGTTAGTAGAAAAATAAGGCAAATTGGGCCCGCAGTCCCGCAGCCATACTATCAGGAGCAATAAGCGTGAGCGCTGATTACGAATCGAAAGATGGTAATAATGAACCTGCCGTTGACGACAACCGGGTTTCGGACACAGATCAGGCAGAGATTGCTGCTGAGACGAGTGCTGGGCAAGAAGCCGAAGCGCAGCCGAAAATTATTACTGGCAACTTGCGTACTGGTGAATTACGCAACGCGACACAGTTAGAACTGGTTGAGGGACCTGCCGAAGGCAAGTTGACAGTTCAGGCTGACGGTTCCTTCGTGTTTGAGCCAGGTGAGGGCGCTGCTGCTGATGGCGAGTTCCTCTCGATCACATTTACGTTCCAGTTTATTGCCGAAAGCGGTGAAGTGATCACCCGTACGGCCGTACTTTCTGGTACTGCTGAAGAATTCGATCTCAGTACTTTAAGCGATGCTGAGGTACTGGCAACCCAGTTGCGGGTCTTACTAGAAGATGACACCGCCGTAGAGCTAGAACTTGACTTCAAAGGCGAAGATGGCGTCGCTCCGGAACAGCTCCAGGACGAACTCAAACTAGCCGTTGCCCAGCGCCAGGCCTTTGATTTTGTTGAATTTACCTTTCGGAATGTGGTCTCACTTGGTACCGGTGGTGGCACGGTCTCGGTCGACGATATTGTTGACGCGATCTTGTCTGGCGATGTGGAGCTACCAGAAGGGGTGGCCGTTACCGACCGCTCTACTGAAACTGATGATGCGGAAATTGTCGGTACCTCCGGCAGCGATATTATTGTTGCGGGCGCTGGCGGTGACACAGTGTCCTATCAGGTGGGTGGGGGTAACGATACGGTAGATGGTGGCGCTGGCTTTGACCTTGTGAGTGTTGACCTTTCCGCCCTCGATGGAGAAGACGAGGATCCTGATGACCCCGTCACGCTTACCCCGCGCAACGTCAGTATTCGCGCGGTGAACGGTAATGTCGTTTTGGACGGTGGTGATTTTGAGCTGACTCTAAACGGCGTCGAAGAAATTCTTCTAACCAGCGGTAATGCTGGCGGTAACTTCACAATTGGCGACCTCTCTGGCACAGATATCGCTGACGACACTATTATTCTTGTGGCCGGTAATGGCTCAGTAAACCTTATTAACGATTCTGACCGGAGTTTAGAATCCCGCGGTTCTGCCCGCGCCGACACGCTCACTGGTGGTTCCAGTACCGATTTGCTATTTGGCCGAGGCGGAAACGATGTTATTGATGGCCGCGGTGGCAATGACACCTTATTCGGTGGTACCGGAGTCGACACGCTCCGTGGCGGCGACGGCAATGACGTTTTGATTTATGGCCGCGGTGATAGTCATGATGGCGGTGCAGGTACCGACTCACTGCGAGTAACTTCGGCTGCGATTGATGTTGCCACGTTGGTTTCCGGTGGCTTCTCCGGCATTGAAATTGTCGACTTTGTTGATGACAACCGTGCTGATGTATTCACGATGGATTTTGCTTCAGCCACGAGTCTTCTCAATGCTGGACAGAACACGCTTCGGGTTCAAGGTGACAGCAGCGACCAGGTTTTCCTAACGGCCACCAATTGGGGAGCAAATGGACAAGTCGTCGAGGGCGGCGTGACCTATAACGTTTATAACGCGCAAACCAGTGTCAACGGTCTTGCGGTTCAGACTGATTTTAGATTGTTGGTGGAAAGTTCTATCACTGTGCAGCTCACAAGCGCTGCTGAACGCCCAAAATTCCCCAATTTCCCGACTGCCCCACAAGACGGTGCGGCTGAAGAATTCCCGGAAATTCCGTCACCTGAAGAAGCGCTCAATGATCAGCTTGGCTTAGAGGATCCACTGCTCAGAGCGGGGGTCAATATTGCCATTTCAAATACTCCGGGAGTCGGTCAGATATCCAGTGCGGTTGCTAGCTTTAATCAGGCGGCGCAAGCCATCGAAGGTTTTATCAACGCATTTAGTGGAACAACGGTGACCCGTGTTGGCACCGTCGGTGCCGACACCATTCGCTATTCCGCGGGTGTCGCCAATCTGGATCCGCAGTTAACCCCTGAGGACTACGCCACCGCGCTGTCTGATGTACAAGGTGCGCTCACAGATCTGGCAGTTAACTTTGTGATTGGTCTTGCCACCGCGGTTGTTAAAGGTCTGGTGGGTGGCTCTCACGTCGTATTTGCCGGCGCAGGAGACGACTCGATTGAGGGGCATAGCGGTAGTTGGGATGACTTCTTTGATGGTGGCGCCGGTAATGACACCATGCGCGGTGGCAAGGGTAATGATATCTACGTCGTAGGCGACGCGGGTGACGTGGTGATTGAAGCGCGCGGTCAGGGTACGGATGCCATCCGCATTTCATCAAACCTTGATTACACCATGGCCGAGAACGTCGAGAACCTGTTTGGCGCCGGTGGCGGTGCGATTGTCGGTAATAGCCTGAACAACTACATGGGCGGTAACAGCGGTGGCAACAACCTGCGCGGCGGTGCGGGTAATGACACCCTGAACGGCCTTAGCGGCGACGACACCTTGACCAGTGATGCGGGCATCGACTTCTTGTTTGGCGGCACCGGGAACGACACCTACCGCATTGGTGACACTGACGACATCATTTTTGAAAATGCTAATGAGGGTATTGATGCCGTTTCCTTTGGTGGTCTGGGAAGTGGCCCCGCGGATGGACAAGCCATCGACTTGCAAGCCCTGGAGTTAGCCGGCCGACTCTACGGCACGATCGAAAATGTCATCTTAGAGAACACAACTCTGTTTCTGAACACCGGCAACAAAATCGCCGACCTCAACGGCTTCGGTAACTATCTTGATAACTTTATGCAGGGTAATCGTGGTAACAACTTGCTGGTTGGCCGCGACGGTAACGACACGTTAATTGGCGGTGCTGAGTCGTTGTACGGCGCCGACGGCATTGACACCCTGGAAGGCGGTGCTGGTGATGACGTTTACCTAATCAGTCGCCCTGGAGACGTGATTAACGATACGGACGGTAATGACCGCGTCGAACTCTTCCGCACGGCGACCACGATCAGGGGAGTTGATGGCGCCAACATCAATGCAATTCTTGGTTTTAGCAACGATGACCCGTATACCTTCGTATTGCCAACGACCTCAATTATCGAAACCTTGATTATCCAGGATGTAAAGATTAACCCGGACGATCAGGACGATTTCAACGTATTCTTCTCTGACGAGATCGCTGGCCCGCGGCAGGACATTAATGCGGTAGGTGGTGCTGGAAACAACCTTATTATCGGTAATATTGGCAACAATACGCTAACTGCACGGGGTGCAAATGACACGCTACAAGGCGGTGCGGGTAATGATACGCTTATTGCTGATTCTGGTGCCGACACCACTGCTGGTGAAGCAGGCGATAGCGTACTTCAAGGTGGCAGTGGTAACGACGTCTATCGTCTCTTTAGGGATGGTGACACCGTCGCAGAAGCCGAAGCCCTTGCCAGATTTCCTTCGCTTGTCACTGACGGTGGAAACGACACCATTGAGTCTGCAGTTAGCGTCAACTTGCTTGATTTCTCGATAGACAGCGGCAGGTTTAACGTCATACGCAACTCGTTTATCGAAAATGTGGAACTCATCGGTTCCGCGGACATCAATGTTACCGGCGATGATGTCGACAACCGCATTGTAAGTAATGAAGGGAATAACCTGATTGCCGCTGGCGCGGGTAATGACACCATCGACCAGCGCAGTAACGCGCTCGATCAGGTAGTAGCAGACCTGCCTATAGAAGTCCTAAACTATCTCAAGTTCACAGATGCTAGCGGTAATCTCGACTTTAACAAGATCCGCCAGGCAATCTCAGACGCGCTACCCGATGGTCTAGCGTTACCCGAGGGCAATGCCGTTGAAGTGGTGTTAGATATCAGTGAGAGAGCTATGCAGCTCTTAGAAATAGACCTGATCATCGATAACCTGCCACCTGCGTTAAAAGCCGAGTTCTTTGATTCGGAATTTGTCAGGGAAGATCTGGCGCCGTTGGATTTTCGCGTGTTTATTGTGGATCTTCTTGGCAACAGTGAAATCACTCGTTCCACCTCACTGTTTGATCGAGTTGGTGATCGATTAGAGCAACTCGCAGGTGAGCAAGAGAAGCCGCTCTTCGATCAGATTATTGATGCGCTGCCCGATGACCTGCTGGATTCTCTTCCAGTGAGCGAGCAGAGCATCGACTTTGCTGACAACTTCATAAGGGATTTTCAAAACAACACTGACGGCTTTGATGCTCCTCAGGATCTCCCCGGCATTTTTAATCTGATTGAACTCGCCTCAGCGGAGGCAATTACGGAAGCTGCGGCGGATGAAGTCGTGGTGTTGCAACGTGCACCGGATTCGATTGCAGGTGAGTTCACAACCTGGTTGGGGGCGATTGTTGATTTCGATAATCGCCGTGCCGACGAACAAAATAATGAAGATTTACGGTTCCAGACGATCACCCTGATTGAGTCTGAAAACCGCATCCAGACCCAGGAAGAGCGAGCCAACCTGTCGTTTGCGGTTAACAATATTTTTGATGGTATTGATCCGCCGCTTACATTCTTAGCAGGCCTGACGCGCGATGCTCGTTACAACTTGATTGAGCAGATAATTCGCTCGCCACTTTCGACAAACGACGCCATCAACCAGGTACTCACCGATTTTAGAAATACCTTTAGGAATGAAGAGTTGTCGGCACGAGAAGCCGAAGAGACCAGTGCCCAGGATGCCTTAGCCAACGCCTTGCGGCGCGGCTATCTTGGCGGTGCAGAGAACGCTGCCAACGTTGAAGAAAATTACAACAATGAACTAGCGGCGGAACTAGGCAGTTCATATGCATTCTTTAGCCAGGTTGCACTGCTATTTGAAATCAGATTGCTTCAGCCAGATGACGTGAGCGTGCTCGGCGCAGGTGAAGTTCTCGGTGGTACGTCGGCTAACAGGGCGATTACACCCCTCGCCAATATAGCGGCGCAAATTCCGAAGTTTCACCAGGGAGAACTCTCAAACGGGATCACTGCAATCGCCACGCGAGCGGATATTGACTCACTGATCAATGCCCTGGATGCCGATATTATTGACCGCCTGTTCGCGTTTAACATCTCAGGCCTTCGCCAAAACCTCGACGTATTAATTAACGATGCGGCAGACGGCAAAGTTACGGCAGATGGGTCTAGCATTACAGCGGATCTGCTGCGAGCGCATCTTGCCGACAATGATGTCGATACACTGCAAGGTGGCGCAGGAGACGACACATATTTCGTTAATGATCTTGCTGACGTGATACAAGAATCGGCAAATGGCGGTAATGACCGAATCATTGTCACCGTTAACGGTTTTGACCTGGCGGATGCGGCGAATGTCGAGGTCCTGCAGCTCGGCGAAGGCGTCGCTTCGGGAATCAACAACGGACAAGGCGGCACGCTTCAGGGTAACGCGGGAAGCAATCTCTTAATTAGCGGTGTTGGTGCCGATACACTCGAAGGTCTCGGTGGCGACGATGTGTTTGTCGTTAATGATTCGAACGATGTCGTGATTGGCACAGGAGAAACCAGGTCTTCCGTTTCATTCACGGCAACCACCGCAAACCTGACCTTGACTGGCGGCGCAAGTATCAACGCAGTAGGTAACGGCAATGCCAACATTCTGACCGGTAATGCCGGGGACAACAGGCTCGATGGACTGGCCGGTGCTGACCTGCTAGTTGGTGGTCAGGGTAATGATACCTTGTTCGGCGGTGATGATTTCGACGTCGACACTCTCGATGGCGGTAACGGCGATGACACCTACATCGTCAGCGCTAACTTCTTTAGTTCTCTCGCGGTTCAAGATGAGATTCGCGATTCCGGCGGTAATGACGTTATTGTTTTGCCTGCTTTCCTCGGTATAGACACATTCGTCTTACCTGGCAATATTGAGGGCATTACGATTACGGGCACGGGTTCCGTCGATTTTAATGGCAACGCCGCCGCAAATCGCTTAACCGGTAACGCCAGTGTAAACATCATCCGTGGTGCTGGCGGTAATGACACCATTGTCGGCGGCGGTGGTGCTGACTTCTTGTTCGGTGATGATGGCAACGACTTGCTTGAAGGCGAGCACATGTTTGGTGGCAGCGGTAACGATACCTATAAGGTCACCGATTCAGGTTTCCTCATTGTTGACACCAGCGGTGATGCTGATGCTGTGGAATCAACCGTATCGTTTACCCAGGACGCAGCGCTCCGCACGGAATTGATTGCGCTTCTTGACGAATTCACTAGCACGACACGAACCACAGCAGACTTGTTGGCTGATGCGCAACAAAAGGCGGCTGCCGGAAGCTTCAGCTCGTCAAAAGCCATTGCCTTCCAGGACTTTATTGCGGCGCTGCCGTCACTGGAACTCGGTGAGATCGAGAAAATCACATTGCTTGGTGATGCGGCAATCAACGCGACCGGTGCCGATGTTGATAAGAATGAGCAACTCATCGGTAATGACGCGAATAATACCCTCCTGGGTAAAGGCGGAAATGACGCGCTGACCGGTAACGGCGGCGACGATCGTCTAGATGGTGGCACCGGGGCGGATACTTTGCTTGGTGGCGCCGGCAATGACACGTTAATTGCTGGGTCAGGAATCGATAGCCTGGTCGGTGGAGCGGGTGATGACCTGCATATTATCGATCAGGACGATACGGTGGTTGAGGACGCAGACGGCGGCATCGATACCATATCCGGCGAAATCTCCATTGATCTCGCGAACTTTGCCAACTTTGAAAATGCCACACTGCGCGGCTCTGGTAACTTCAATTTAACCGGTGATGCAAATGCCAACCTGCTCACCGGTAACAGTGGCGCGAATACGTTAATTGGCGGCGGTGGCAATGACACCTTGGCCGGTGGTACCGGTAACGATACTTATCTTGTGACAGCAGGCGTGACTATCACGGAACTAGCCGGTGAAGGTGCTGATACGGTTCAGGTATCAGCAACTCTTGATTTAGCAGATGGCACCTTCGCAAATATTGAAAATGCCACCCTGCTTGCCGACGCGGGTGCCGCTAATTTATCGGGTGACGGCCAGAACAACGTACTGACCGGTAACAGTTCAGCGAACGTTCTTGATGGTCGCGGTGGCAACGACACCATGACCGGTGGTGATGGCGGCGACACCTATATCGTGGACAGCGCCGGTGATGTGGTGAACGAATCAGGCACATCTGGTACCGACACGGTTAAATCATCTGTCTCCTACAATATCCTCGGCACTGGCATTGAGAACTTAACCCTAACGGGTACGACCAACATCAATGCCACTGGTGGCACTGGTAACAACATCTTAACCGGTAACGCCGGGAATAATGTCTTTATTGGCAATGGTGGCAACGACCAAATGGCCGGCGGTGCTGGCGACGATACCTTTAACGTTGAGTCATTCGACTCTATCTTGGAATTTGCTGAATTCCGGGTTGAAGAAAATCAAACCCTGGTAGCCGATTTGTCTACCTTGTTTGCTTCACTACCGAGCTCGCCAAACTTCCAACTGTTTGAGCAAGCTGGCGCATCAGGGGACCGCAGTCCGTTTAGCCTCGATCCAAACACGGGTATTTTGACCTTTAACAGTGCCGCAGACTTCGAGAATGCCCAGGATGCAGACGGTGATAATGTGTATCGCCTATCCGTTCAAGCCGAACGGTTTGGTACCACCATAAACTTCCTGGTTAAAGTCACCGACGATGTAATAGAAGGTGTGACGACGTTAGCGGGCGCCGGTAACGAGGAAGTCACCAAGCTCTTTGTTGATGGTACAAACCTGCTAGTTGAAGATCCAAACACGACATTTGCTATCGAAAGTGGCGGCGATACCTTCCAGGTGGATGCCCTTGGCCGCGTGAGTTTTATTAATACCCAAACGGTTGCGACGGATATCCCGCGGCGGGTAGAAGTGCGCATCACTAAAGATGGTGTCAGCAACGTGGTCGCGATTGATGTCACGGTGGCCGAAAATGCCGCTGGCCGCGCCGATATCGCGCGTTCGCAATTGGTCAATGGTACGCCGGTTAAAGATATCTCCAAAGACACGGCTGTGATTTCTGATCCAACCACGACCGTGACCCTGGCGGATAACGTTGAGAACTTGACCCTTGCCACCACAGATGCAGAAAGATTAAACGGCAACAGCCGCGATAACGTCATTACAGGTAATGCTGGCAATGACACCATCGATGGCAAAGAAGGTGCCGATACCTTGAAAGGTGGTGCTGGCGACGATACCTATGTGGTCGATGCTAACGATGTGATCGAGGAGCTTGCGGGCGGCGGTACCGATACCGTGACTGCGACCGAGAGCTACACCATTAGCACCAACATCGAGAACCTAACTCTCTCCGGCAGCGCGAATATCAACGGCACGGGTAGTAATGATGACAACACCATTACTGGCAACACCGGTAACAACAGTTTGGCGGGTCTGCTGGGCAACGACAGTCTGGTTGGCGGTGCAGGTAACGATACCCTGGATGGCGGTGCGGGCAATGACACCTTGCGTGGAGGAACTGGCGATGACGTTTATGTGGTGGATTCTACGCTGGACGTTATTGATGAAGGTTTGAGTCAGGGTACGGATACCGTCCAAACGTCGCTCACCAGCTTTAGCCTGGCGAGCCTTGCTGGCGTGGAGAATTTGACATTCACCGGTACCGGCGCGAATACCGGTACTGGTAACGCCGCCAACAATACAATTATTGGTAACAGCGGCAATGACACCCTGGACGGCGGTACTGGTAATGACCGGCTCGAAGGTAAAGGCGGTGATGATACGTTTACCGTCGATAGCTCCAGCGACACGGTGATTGAAAATGCTAATGAAGGTACGGATACGGTTAATGCCTCAGCGTCATTCACGCTGGGCGCTAACGTTGAAAACCTGACATTAACCGGTAGTGCCGACATCAATGGTACGGGTAACGCGGAAGCTAACGTCATTACCGGTAACTCCGGTAACAACAACCTGCAAGGTCTGGGCGGTGACGATACGTTTGTGTACGACCAGTCCGAAAGCGGTAGCGATACCATTGCAGGTGGTGAAGGCACTGACACCTTAAATCTCACGGGCTCTAACTTAAGCCTGGATCTAACCACCGTTTCCAATATGACGGGTATTGAGGTTGTGAACTTCGCTGGCACCGGCGCCCACACTTTAACCGTCGACGAGACATCCCTGACTAATATCTCCGGCGGTACCTTAACTGTCCTGGGCGATTCAGCGGATGTAGTCGTTGCTCGAGGCAATTGGACGCTTTTAACTAACGATTCGACTGACGCTGCCGGTAGAACCATCGATATCTATCAGCTTGGCTCAACTGAAAAGCGCTTACAAGTTCAGGACGGTATTGATGTCCGAATTGTCAGTCCACAGTCGGTTCTGAGTGTGGACGATCTTGATGGTACCGGCGGATTTTCCGTTGTCTCGGCGAACTTCGATGATTGGAGCGAATCCGCTGTCAGTGGCGTTGGTGACGTCAATGGTGATGGCTTTGCCGACTTCGCCGTCGGGATTGCGCGAGGTTACAGCTATTACAACGATGGTGGAGAAGGTGGATATGAGGAATCCGGTAAGGCCTTTGTTGTATTCGGAGGCGATAGCGGATTTGCCACCGACTTCGACCTCACCACACTGGACGGTAGCAACGGTTTTACTGTGTCGGGAACGGATCAGACCAGCGCACTTGGCACCTCAGTTTCGGGCCTGGGCGACGTTGATGGCGACGGTATTGATGACTTGATTGTCGGCGACCCACAAGGTGGCTACAGCAACCCTGCT
>JBKAGC010000065.1:0-15811 GCA_046290215.1 Pseudomonadales bacterium
CAGCAGAGCGCGGTTTGTACTTACCGCAGTCCTGCCGTTCGTTTGGTTACACGGTGTTTGGCCGCGTGATCGAGGGGATGGATGTGGTGCGGCAAATCGAACGTTTGCCTACTGAAGAACGGGGCGACTTCACTGATATTCCTATTGAAACCGTCACGGTCGAAAAGATCGTTAAATCCAGCGAGTAAATACATGAAGCGTTTGTATCGAGAACTTTTGGCATTGGCTGTTTTGCTGCCGCACTTAAGTGTTGCTGCCGAATCTGTTAGCAATCCTGGCCAGGCTAACAAGCCAAAACTGGTGGTGATGGTTGCCGTTGACCAACTAAGGCGGGATCGCCTTGGCGAAAGTACAGAAGGTGGTCTTGGCAAACTCCTCAGCGGTAGGAATTATGTGGAAGGTATGCTGGATCACGGCGTGACCAATACTTGCCCAGGTCATGTGGTCATGCTGACCGGCGCCCAGCCGTCCACCGCCGGTGTCCCTGGCAATTCGTTTATTGACCGGGAAACCTTTGCCGACCGCTACTGTGTGGATGATCAAGACGAGGCAAACCGGGTGATTGGCGGCAGTGACAAGCGTTCACCACGGAACATCCGGGTGGATGCTTTTGGCGATTGGCTAAAAGCCGTCTCTGCCGATTCGCGAGTGTTTAGTGTGGCTGGTAAAGACCGTGCTGCCATTGCCATGGCCGGCCAGCAGCCCGATGGTGTTTACTGGTATCACAGAGATACCGGCAAATTTACTTCCAGTGGCTACTACACCGAGGCATTACCGGAATACCTGGTTAAGTTTAATGGCAACCAGCCAGAAGTAGACGGCCATCTGAGCCAATTACCCGAGCGCTGGGAACATGCCGCTGGGCGCTACCGCCCGGACGATTTCCCCGGTGAAAAAGATGAACTGTCGCGAACCTCGGGGCACCCGTTGATCTCCGGGGCAGCGCCGGAAATTTATCAGCAGGTATACCGTAGCCCTTATCTTGATAAACAAACCCTCGCGGTGGCGTCCCTGTTGGCCAAACAAGAAAAGCTAGGCCAGGGCGATGCCACGGATGTGTTGATTGTGGGGTTATCAGCAACCGATACCATTGGCCACGGTTACGGTCCTCGCAGTGCTGAGGCAGAAGATGCGCTGGCGAAGTTAGATGGCTGGCTTGGGACTTTATTGACTGAACTTGAGCAGCAGGTGGGCAAAGGTAACCTTCTCGTGGCCTTAAGTGCCGATCACGGCGTTGCTGAACTGCCCGAGTTTTTGACGGCGGAAGAGCGCAACAGTTGCCCGAATCAGGGGCGTATTAGCGTCAACAGCTTTGTCATGTCCTTGTACTGGAATATCTACAAGGAGTTTTCGTTCCCGTTCAATATGCCTAACAAGTTAGTTCTGTTTGGCGGCTCGGGGTTTACCATTAACACCGATGAAATGCGCGACGCCGGGATCGAGGAGTCGCGCTTGCTAAATTGGTTAACCGCCTATTTGAACGAACATGAGTTTGTGGAGCGTGCCTGGACACGTGAAGAGTTGTTGAACGAGCAAAGCGACGTGGCCAGACTGCTGAGAAATTCTTTTGTCCCAGATCGTAGTGGTGATGTGTTCGTACAACTCAAGCAAGATTGCGTGCTCTATCCCGATGGCGGCACCACCCACGGCAGTGTTTACCACTATGATCGCGAAGTACCGGTAGTATTTTACGGCTGGCAAGTCACGCCAGGGCAAATTACAGGTCCCGCCCATAGCGTCGATATCGGCCCCACCCTGGCTGAACATATTGGTCTAGAGCCACCTCGCCGCGACGGCAAGGCGCTGGATTTAAGAGCTGCGCCCTAGGGCAACTTAAGGGGTCGGTTAGCCGAGGAAGCTATCGATCCCTACCACGAGTAAGCCTAAACCCGTGGTCCAGATGGCGCAGGCGGTGAGGTCAATCACGGTGTATTTCCAGCGCGGCATACCACTCACGCCAATCAACAGCGGCACCAGACTGCGAATGGCGGTCATCAAACGACCAAAAATAATCGCGAAGCTACCGAACCTTCTGATCAAACCTTCCGCTCGATCCAGAAACTTACGGCGCTTTTGCGCGAATTTGGTGTGATGAAAGCGTGGACCGATCCACAAGCCGAGATAGTAGCCACTGTGATCCGCAAGCGTCGCGCCAAGAAATGCCAGTGGCAACATTTGCGGTAATGTCGCAATTTGCTCGGTGTAAAGAATGGTGCACACGGTGAGTAAGATGGCGCCAGTGACAAAAATGCCGATACCCACGCAAGCTTCTAAAAAGGCAATCACCGGGACGGCGATCAGGGCAATCTCTGAGTTCTCTCTCAGCCAGTCGAGAATAATTTGATCGATGGTGCCATCCTCCAGGACCTTTGTCGGATGGTACCATCGATCAGTGGCCTTCTACATGACTTCTGTTGGGCATGGGGAACCCGCTTACATGTAGAAGACCTGGGCAAAACGTTTAACTTGCGATGAGATTCTCAAGCTGGGCTCGATTTAAGGTGCCGCGATGGGTCGCAACAATAGACTCTTGTTCGTCCAGTAGGACCAGAGTCGGTATGGCGCGAACACCGTGGCGCAGAACCAGGCTCTCATTGTCTTTTTCGTCCACGTTAATGGTCTTTAGCTGAACCTCTTTGTGGTCGGTTAAGACATCGTTCACGAGAGGTTTAATCTGCTGACAAGGACCGCACCAGTCCGCTTCAAATTTCAGTAATGTTTTCATGACAACTCCTTAACTGGTCTGTGTCTTTGAATGGCAAGGATTATATTGATTCGAAGTTAGCTATTTAAATAGCCAAAAGCAGATACCATTCATTCCAAATTGCTATGAAATGCATTTTGCCCCCTGCCAAAGTACAATCAAGTCAGTGACCTCCAGATCACGCCGAGAGCAGGCGCATTGGGCGCTTAGGGCGCATGGAGCGTTCACATAAATGACTACTACAAATTTGTGATGAGAGGGAATCCGGTGAGCCAGGCAGAAACTATGAGTGCGGAATGTATCGTCGATACCACCCAGGGGCCGATCCAGGGCCGCGTGAAAAATGACGTGGTGTTATTTTCTGGCGTACCTTACGCTGCCGCGCCGGTGGGCGAGAAACGCTTTTTACCGCCCCAGCCTCACGAGCCCTGGGAAGAAGTTCGCCAGACTACCCGCTTTGCACCGGCAGCGCCGCAATTGCCTTCAGGCGGAATGACCAATGCCTTACCCGTGCGCTGGGATGAAGATTGCCTGTATCTAAACATTTGTACGCCGGCCCTGGACGGAAAGCCGCGCCCGGTGCTGTTTTGGATTCACGGCGGGGCTTATCGTAGCGGCCAGGGTGCGGTGCCCTGGTATGACGGCGCTGAATTTGCCAAAAACGGCGACATAGTTGTGGTCAGCATCAATTATCGTCTTGGCGCATTGGGTTTCACGAACCTATCAAAGTTTGGTGGTGAGTACGCCAACTCTGGTGCCAATGGCACCCTGGATCAGATCGCGGCATTGCAATGGGTCTCAGACAACATTGCCAACTTTGGCGGTGACCCAGCGCAAATTACCGTGGCGGGAGAATCCGCCGGTGCGTTTAGTGTTGCCACGGTCATGACGTCGCCCTTGTCCGAGCGTTTGCTAAAGCGGGCCATTCCACAAAGCGGCGCAGGCCATCACACCATGCCAGCAGCCACCGGCCAGCTTGTGGCCGAGAAGTTTATGGCAGAGTTGGGAGCAACTAGCGTTGCTGATCTGCTGGCTGCTTCAGCAGACGATATCTTGAAGGCGCAAACCAGCATTGAAGAACTTGCCGCCCGGGGCGGCATACCAGAACTGAGCGGCGTTATGCCGTTTTACCCATCAGAAGGCAACGACGCGATTCCAGTGGCGCCCATCACCGCCATTGAAAACGGCGCGGCCAGTCATATTGATGTACTGATTGGCACCAACAAGGATGAATCCACTTTGTTTGTGATGCCCGGGCAAATTGATACGGATGAAAAGCTCCTGCAATCCGCCGAGCGTATTGGCGCCACACCTGAATTGGTGGACGTGTACCGGCAGAAGTTTCCCGATGCCACGCCTTATGATCTCGCGGTTCAAATCCAAACGGATTATTCCTTCCGTATTCCGGCTATTCGCCTGGCCGAGGCGCGTTTTAAGCAAGAGGTTGCTACCTACATGTATTTGTTTGCCTGGGAGTCTCGGGCAGGGCACCTGAAATCCACCCATGCCCTTGAGATTCCGTTTGCCTTTAACAATTTGAATAAGGCCGGGGTTGATGCGTTTTTAGGTAAAGGGGATTTGCCACAAGGTGTGGCCGATACCATGCATCAGGCATGGATTCAGTTTATCCAAACCGGCGAACCCGGTTGGCCTGAATATGACGAGGCGACTCGCCAGAGTATGTGGTTTGATACTGAATCAAAACTTGTGGCTGATCCGGATGAGGGTAAGCGTCAAGCCTGGCAAGGGCTGCGCTAGACTGTGGCTAAACTCAATATAAACGGTCAGCAAATTGAGCTGGATATTGACCCCAACACGCCGCTGCTCTGGGCACTGCGGGATCAATTAAATCTAACAGGCACCAAGTATGGCTGTGGCATTGGCCAGTGTGGTGCTTGCACCGTGCATTTGAATGGTCAAGCGGTACGTTCCTGCAACATTACCGTGGCGGAAGTTGAGCGCTTTGACATTGTCACCATAGAAGGTTTGTCAGATGATCGCAGCCATCCCGTTCAAGTAGCCTGGATTGAAGGGGATGTACCCCAGTGTGGTTACTGTCAGTCTGGCCAGATTATGGCGGCGGCAGCTCTGTTGAACCAGACCACGAATCCCAGCGACCAGCAAATCAACGATGCCATGACTAATATTTGCCGCTGTGGCACCTACCCAGGCATTCGCGCGGCGATCAAAAAAGCCGCCTCAAGCCGGAATCATTAAGGGGCGGTATGACAAATCTCACCCGTAGAATGCTTTTAAAGTCTTCGGTGACCGCAGCCGGGGGCATGTTGCTAGGGTTTCACTTGCCAGTGTTTGCTAATGCCACCCCTTACCAGACCGAGACGTTGTCGAATGGTGAACTAAACGCCTGGCTACGCATTGACCCGGATAACACCATTACCATTCGTGTTGCTAAAGCCGAAATGGGTCAGGGGGTCATGACGGCGCTGCCTATGATTCTGGCAGATGAACTGGAAGTAGATTGGAACGACGTTACCGTTGAATATGCTGACCCGGCCAATAGCGCCTACGGCTCCATGGCGACCAGTGGCAGCCGCGCCGTGCGCGAATCCCGGCCCATACTGCAACAAGCTGGCGCCGAGGCGAGAGAGAAGTTAATCAAAGCTGCCGCTGAGAGCTGGCTGGTGCCGGTGGAAGAGGTGTATGCGGACTTTGGCAAGATTATCCATAAGCCCACGCGGCGATCTTTCCGTTACGGCGAGCTTGCAGCCAAAGCTGCTGAGATCTCCGTGGCCAACGTTAAAATTAAACAGCCCCGCGACTTTACCCTGATTGGCTTACCCACACCGCGCATTGATACTCCAGCCAAGGTGGATGGTTCTGCCAAATTCGGTATGGATGTGCGAGTGGAAGGCATGGTGTATGCCGCCGTAAAACATTGCCCGGTACTGGGCGGTAAATTGCGCGGTTACCGGTTTAATGCAGTTCGCGGTATGCCCGGTGTGATTGCCGCAGTGCGCCTGGAAACTGGTGTCGCGATTGTGGCGGAGTCTTTTTGGCAAGCTAGCCAGGCGGTAGAACAACTGCCGGTACAGTGGGATATTGGCGAAGAAGAAAAATCCTATAGCGAGAAAATGCGCCAGGACTTTGCCGAGGCGCTGCCGAATCCCGGCGTGATGTTACGCCAGGACGCTGGCACCGAGGCGGCCCTTGAAACCTCGGAAAATATTATTGAAAGCGATTATCTGGTGCCGTATCTCTCTCATGCTTGTATGGAGCCCATGAACTGTACAGCCCGTGTGCACCCGGATGGCATTGATATCTGGGCTGGCGTGCAAAACCCGCACAAGGTCATCAGCGATGTGGCAGCCCTAATGGGCAAACCAGAGCGGGAGATACAAGTACACAATTGTTATCTTGGCGGCGGCTTCGGCCGGCGCTCCCACACGGACTATGTGCTGGAAGCTGTCACCATTGCCCAGGAAGTGGGCTTGCCCGTGCAAATGATCTGGTCTCGCGAGGACGATATGCGCGGCGGTCGCTACCGGCCCATGGCCGCAGCAAGATTTAAGGTGGGTTTAGATCTCGATAACAATGTGGTGGCTTATACCAATCACAGCGTTGCTCATTCCATATTGTTAGATCGTGACGGTGAGCTAGCAGACGGCACTGACAGCAACTCAGTTCAAGGTTTGATTGACATGCCATATGAGTTTGCGCCTCAGGAAATTTCTCACACCGTTAAGAATACCCATGTGCCTACATGGTGGTGGCGTTCAGTGAGTCATTCGCAAAATGCCTTTGCCCTGGAATGTTTTATTGACGAACTGGCCACCACCACAAAGATGGATCCATTTGCGTTTCGCCGTAAGTACTTGCGTAACAAACCGCGCTGGATCGAAGTCTTAAATGAGCTTGAAGATAAGTCGAACTGGAAGCGTCGCCCTGGCGGCGGTAAGGCCAGAGGCGTGGCTATCCATGAGTGTTTTGGCACCATCGTCGCGCAAGTGGCGGAGGTGAGCATTACCCCAAACGGCGGTGCTCAAGTGCATAAAATCATCTCGGTGGTGGACTGCGGCAATTTGATTAATCCGGCCATTGCCAAAGCCCAGGTAGAGAGCAGCGTTTTGTACGGGCTCTCGGCAACCCTGTATGGCAAAGTCACCATCGAGCGCGGCGTGGTATTGGAGGATAACTTTGATACCTACCGCGTCATGGAAATGGCAGACACCCCAGAAATGGAAACACACTTCTTCCTCGCAGAAGAAGAAAACTGGGGTGGACTCGGCGAGCCAGCCGTGCCACCCGTGGCACCGGCGGTGGTGAACGCGCTGTATCAACTGACCCGGCGCCGCATTCGTTCCTTGCCGGTGTCTGATTTCTATTTACAGCGCGGCTAAGCGTTTACCGGGGCTTAGAGCACCTGCTCAAAAGTTTCTAAATTAGGGTGACCCAGGTAAGTGCCTTTTGGTGCTGAGGCCTGGGCATGGGCTTTGCGAAAATGCTCTGATTGGGTCCAGTCATCAAACGCTTGTTTGTTTTCCCACACCGTGTGTGAGGCATACAAAACGTGATCCTCAGCCTCTGGGCCTTTTAGAAGGGCAAAGGTTTTAAAGCCTGGCACCTCAGACAGATAAGTGTCTCGTTCCCGCCAGATTTTCTCAAAGCCCTCTTCAAAACCCTTAGCGATTTGAAAGCGATTCATTGCCAGATACATCGGTTACCTCCATTCAAGTTGCGCAAGCAATCTGAGCCAGCGGTGCCTTAATGTCAACTGCCGGTGGAGGTGTACTTGCGAACCCCTAGCTGAAACACCAGCAAACTGATGCCAAGAAACAGCAAACCAAACACGGGTGATAGCATTTGAAAGGTCTGGCTGGTACCCAGCGGATCGGTTTTGTCCAGTAACAGCAATACCGGAAAATAGGAAACACAAGCCAACGGAATAATAAAGGTGAAAGCAACCCGCAGCCATTCGCTGTAAATCTCAATGGGATATTGCGCGGTTTGCACGCCGCCATAGGTGACAGTGTTCATAATCTCCAAAGACTCCACCGTCCAGATGGCGAGGGTAGCCTGCAGAATGATTAGAGCAGCGAAGAACGCGACGCCGCTAAGTAAAACAAACACAAAGAACAGGCCATCACCCAGAGACCAGGTAATGTCGATTTGCGAGGCACCCCAGAGTAAGACCACCACCCCTTGCGTCAAACGACCCACCCGGCGTAAGGCCAGTTCATGCCCGAGCAATTGCAAGACAATGGCCCGCGGCCGCATCAGCAACCGGTCGAACTGACCGGTTTTAATATATTGATTGCCGAACTCATCAAACCCGGTGCACATGCTGTCGGCAATAGCAAAGGCAATGTTTACCACACCGTAGAGAAAGCACACCTCTGCTAGCGTCCAATTGGGCAGTTCACCAAACCGGTCAAACAGCGCCCAGATGGCCGTGACCTCGATAATATTGGCAGCAAAGGTGCCCACCGCGGCCATTAAAAAGGACATGCGATACTGCATCTGGCCGCGAATCGACACGGCAAGATAACGACCATAGAGCGCGAGCCCATTCATGGTTTAGCCCCCTTGCACCACAAGACGGCGATGCATACGTTGCATGGCCCAATAACCCCAGGTGATAAACACCGCCGTCCAAAAACACTGCTGGGCCAGCTCAAGAGGAATTGCCTCAGGCCCAATATTGCCGGAGTAAATACGAAACGGTACGTCGATCAAGCCCTGGAACGGCTGCCACTCAATAAAGGTTTGCATCCAATCGGGATATAACGGCAGCGGTAAAATATTGCCCGAGAGAACCAGCGCAATAGAGGGGAAGATGCGATTAATACCTTCACCAGATAGCGACCAGATCAACACCACATGCATCAGCATGGTCATGGCGCAGGCCAGCAGTAATCCTAGAAATTGTGAAATCAGGAAACCGAGCCCGGCAATCCAATTGGGCGGCGCTTGCAACGCCCAGTCGGATAACCCGACGGTCGGCAAAACAAACATCGCGAACACAATCATGGGCAAGCAGCGCAGTAGGGTAGGGGCAGTGCGTAAAGCCATGGTGCGGGCAAACCAAAACCAATACAAATCCAGAGGCCGGGTTAACTCATAAGCCACCGAGCCCGAGCGAATCATCTCAGCAATTTCCGCATCTACATTCCAGGGGAACACCGCGAGCAGCGCCTGACCCAGCCACACATAAGCGGCGAGTTCTGGGATGGTCATGGGTTGATCATCCGGACGTAGCTGATAGAAAGCCACAATCACCATAAGACGAATGGCGCCCCAGAAAAGTTGCGTCACAAACCCCGCAAAGGCCGCAGCGCGATACTGAAGCAAGGTGCGAAAGCGCGCTACCACCACAGCAAAATAGGGATGTAGTTGCGCGCCCATTAGCTTTCCGCCGCCACGCGGTTTTTTGCGTACAATTCAGATATCATGTTCTCGATGGGCGGATTTTCCACAATCAAATCAGAGACAGCATGCTCATCCACAATGCGTTTGATCAGCTCCGCGCTGCTAATCTCATCAGGGTTAAACGCTAACTCAATCTGGTTGCCTTCCTGGTTAACGATTCGAGTCTGGGGTTGGGTAAAACTTATCGGAGCGTTTTGCAGCTCAAGTTTGATCCGTCGCTCGGTGGCCACGCTATTGCGTAACGCCTGCAAACTACTGTCGCTGAGAATATGACCGTTGCCAAGAACGATAATCCGATCGCATAAAGCCTCAATGTCATCCATGTCGTGAGTGGTGAGAATGACCGTGACCTCGTAATCACGATTCAGCCTCTTCACAAACTCACGCACCGCAAACTTGGAGGTGGCATCTAAACCAATGGTGGGTTCATCAAGAAACAACACGTCCGGGCCATGCAGCAACGACGCCACCAGATCGCAGCGCATGCGCTGGCCCAGGGATAACTGCCGCACCGGGGTGTCCAGCATCTCGTTCAGTTTTAGGATGCTCACCAGCTCATCAAGTCGCGCCTGATAACGCTCTGGTGGGATCTTGTAGATATCCCGCAGCAGGGCAAAGGATTCGATCACCGGCAAATCCCACCACAACTGCGTGCGCTGGCCAAACACCACACCAATGTTGGCAACATGTTCCGCGCGGTTTTGCCAGGGCGTCAGCCCAGCCACAGTGCATTCGCCGCTGTCGGGCACCAGAATCCCCGAGAGAATTTTAATGGTGGTGGATTTTCCCGCGCCGTTCGGCCCAATATAGCCAACCAGTTCACCCTTGCCTAAATCGAACGACACCCCATCGAGAGCATGGACGTGACGATAGGTGCGGTTAAACAACCCCTTCAGAGAACCAACGAAACCAGCCTGCCGCTCGGCAATTTGGAAAGACTTGGACAGCGAACGAACACGGATATGAGACATAAAGCTAACCGGCGAAATAGGTTACACACGAGTTAGAAAGATAGCGGTCTCACGTCGCTGGTCACAATGAGCGCAGCGCATCTCGGTAATGAGATTGGAGCCGGGTAAATCTGTGAACGAAAAGTGCCTGGCTGATCCAAGCGGGGGCGCGATTCTACGCGGGAAATTGGTGTGGAGCAACACTGGGTAACCATAGTGGCTCGATCAGTTCTTACAATGATCAGCCGATTTAGATTCCAGGGTAGAGCAACATGTAGGAGATACGCTATCTCCAGAGGCAGGCTTCAGACCAGTTGTTTATCGAACCTCAAACTTCCCGTTCGAGCGTACATAGATAATGCAATCTTGATCGGGCTCACAGGTCAGGGCGTGTGAGATGCCCTCAGCAGATTCGAAGTATCCGCCAGCGCCAATGGTTTGCTCGTCTGTTACGGAGGCAACACTATGAACAAGATCGCCCTCGACGACGACAGCTTTTAAGTCGCCACCGTTGGTTAATATGGAGCCAGAAAAGTTTGCCGGCAGTTTCACGAAGGCGCCGCTCGGTGAGCCGGCATCAAGGTCACCCCATAGTAACGCGACCTCGGCCCCGCCCTCAGTCGCGGCAGAAGCGCTGATCCAGTTAAAGTCTTCCGCGCCCATCCAGACAATATTGCTGCTTTGTAAATTGATCGGACGCTCGCCATTATCAAATTGTTCAGCAGGCGGTTGAACGAGATAAGGGCCAGACAATATTTCTAAAAAGGCGGTAGCTCCGCGACCTGGTCTTGCGGCAGTAATGTGATTTTCACCGGCGGGCTGCGTCCAAAACGAACCGGTACCCATCCATTGTATTGCGGCATCAGGATCATCGTTATGAAGTTCCCCGCTGATGACCAGGCCGCGATAAGTAATATTGTGTATATGAGGGGGCGAGGAAAAACCGTCGGCAAATCGCAGCAACACGCCGGATGCTTGATCATTTCGTATATCACCCCAGAGTACCCCGGCTTGAGGGCTACTATCGCCGCGAGCGGGATTCAGCGGGATGTAATTCACCTGATCTGGCGTAAGTACTTTGACGCTCGCCCTTTCTGCTTCGTTATGGGTCGCTGGCATGGTGCTCGCACAGGATGCGGCGATTATGATGAGGCCAACAGAGGCAATGCGGTGTAAGTGCTTCATGTGGTT
The DNA here is from genome assembly GCA_046290215.1 of Pseudomonadales bacterium. GTDB lineage: Bacteria > Pseudomonadota > Gammaproteobacteria > Pseudomonadales > Azotimanducaceae > JAHRVQ01. Next base: position 11,233 of record JBKAGC010000065.1, read on the forward strand.
CTCCTTTGGCATAAGTATCAGCGATGACCGCGGTATGGCCCCATGCTAGTATTTTGATGTTTCGATAAAAATGACTGATTTTTAGAAACAGTGTTTAGGAAACGAAGATAATCGGGGCCATACACTGTTTGCGACCGGTATCTGGCGATAAAAGCGGTAAAAGTCTGCGATGAGTGCAGGCTCTAGTTTGTTGATGCCTGGTTGGGTGACTTTTCGATAAATTGCCGCATTGTCTCCAAATGGAGCGCCGTATTGGTGGAGAGGCAAAAAGTGACGACTTATGATCGAGCCTTCTGAGGGTACGCTCTGGGGTCGCGGATCGACTCAATGCTTAGATCGATATCAAGTTCTGGCCAGCGAAAACTGCCCGGGACTTCTTCCACGACGTTAAAAATGTGCTCCACAGTTGCTTGCTTAAACCAGGGGAAATTTTCAAATGGCATGAATAGCTCCTCATCCGCGGCAAGAAGCCAGACTCCGTCTGGTGAAATATCAGTCACGGCTACCCTTGAAGTGGTATTGCCAGGCTGCGATGAGCTCATCTTGGTGGGCCTCGACGATTCCCTTTATCTCGTTTAATTGTACTCTTGATAACCGATTGTTTCTCGCTAATTCTATAGATGGTACCAACCAGTATTTAGCCTCACCCTCCGCCGACCTTACATGGACGTGCATACGCGATTCCTCTAGTGAAAAGAAGAAAAAGCGATACCCCTTTTCTCTAAAGACTGTAGGGGTCATCTCTTACGGGCCATAGCTTTTGATTTGCGTTTTATGAAGAAAAACTAAGCTTAGTTTCTTCCAAAAAAATATTGTGTAAGCCATTGGCCTAACTATTCGCGTGATATCTCTACGGTTAAAAACTTAGACAGAGTAGGGGCTGAGGATAGGTTCAGATAGCCCGTTCCTGACAAACATGAACTTGGAAAGTATCCCGTTACAGGGGCGCGCCAGAATCCAAAAACGAATCCCCCGATAACGGCAACACCAGGGTGAAGACCATGTGTGAATCCTGGGTTTGCCAATCAACGGCAGCGTCGATCTCTGCTGCGCGATAGCGAATATTACCAATGCCATTGCTAAGTGAATTGGTGGGAATAGTCTCGGCATCCACCTGGTTCTTAACTTCTAACAAGAGGTTTTGTTCATCGTGACTCACCTGCACGCTAACAGGCTCGCCAGAGCCAAACCGCAAGCTGTTGGAAATCACCTCTCGAAAGATTCTGGCGAGATGGTAAGCCACGCCGCTGTCCATGGCTGATTCCGGTAATGCCTCACTGTGTGTATCGATCCAGTTGAGCGTGACGCCCATGGCGCTGGCGCGTAATTCAGCTTCTTCTCTGGCTGAGGATAGCAAGGCCCGGAGTGATAGCTCTGGATGTTTGGCCCGGAATATAGCAGCGCGCAAATCTTCTAACGCCGAACGGGCAAGACTCGCATCTTTGGCATTGGGTGCGCTTTGAATAATCGAGACCAGCTTTGTGCCCACGTCATCGTGCAAATCCCGATAGATTTTTTCTCGCTCACGCAGGGCAGACTTAGCTAACTCTAGCTTCAGGGATTTATCGTAGGCGGATTCCAACTCCTGCTGTTTCTTGGCCACGCGATCCTCTAGTTCGCGATTGAGGCGGTCGGTTTCCATGAGGGCGGTGATAAATCGTTGGCTCAAGTAACCCAGGAAACACAGCAAAATAAACATGGCAGAAAACTGACTCAGACCGCTAGAGGCGATCCAGTCATCCTCGTCAACCTGCACCATCCGTATTGAGTCGTGCAGCCCCAACGCAGAGATCCCGAGAAACGCAAACAAGATCCAAAGACCACTGCCTAGACCCTGCCGGAATGCTTTAATACTGCCTTTGACCATCGCTGCAATTAAAACAATACAGAACAGAACATGGATCAGGTAAACCACGTAAAGAAAAAGATCCGCCGGGGTAAAGCTATACACCGGAATCAGCAGTACCCAGGTGACTGTGAGCAGTTTTTCACTGCGATGCATGCCAAGGGTGAGCGCGCGATTCACAAACCGGAATAACATCAAGGCGGCAAGATCAACGGCCAGGTGCAGAATCACCAGGAACGCTAGAATACTACCGGGGAAGTTAACGCCCCACAGGTACCACATCACCACCGACCACGACAGGCAGGCAGCGGCATAATACGCAAACAACCGTTCTTCCGGCCTGATATACCAGAGCCACAGCGCCAGTGCCGCCAGGGCAATACACAAAAAGAACGCGCCATTACTAACTTGAACCTGCCGGAAATTGCGTGAATCCCAGAGATCAAACAAGTTGCCAGGGTCACCAAACAATACCGGTGAGCTTAACGGCCCATAACCGCGCCCAAGCACCCGCAGATACAGATAGTTTTGTCCGGGCCGCCAGGCAGCTTCTGGGACATCGACATAAAGAGGGTGATTCCAATAACTGGTGGTGCCGTAAGGATTATGTTCTACAGTGCCCCCGAGGCGCAGGTCATTGAGATAAAACTGTGCGGTGGTCTGGTAACGATACAAGTACAGCGCGCTGGCGATACCAGGATCTGCCACGTTAAAGCGCAGCCAAACCACAGTAGGGCGATCCTTAATGGGCACACCGCGATTGTGGTAAGGCATGGTGATTGCCTGCCAATTGGCGGTGTCAGGTGGTGGTGTGCGACTGCTGGATACCACCATATCGGCATTTTCCAGCACGGTAAAACCTTGCTCCGGCCAGGTCTCGGCAGTACCTGCCGCCGCCGCTATTGGGCTGAGCAAGGCAAAAACCTTTAGAAAAATGCAAAACAAACGCTTCAATACAGTTCTCACCCCCATTTGGGGGAGTCATAGAAAAGAATAACGGCGCTATGTTATCACTAACGAATCCGCCCTGAATAAATTGTGAGCACACCGCACATCCTCATTGTTGAGGACACCCCCGAAACCCTTGAATGGCTACGGCAAATCGTGGCCAGTGTGTTCGCGGCTGCCAGCATTGAAACCGCTGTAAATCTCACCGGGGCGAGGCACGCCTGTTTGCGCCTGGCCAGAGAATTAGACCTCATCATCATTGATCTGGGTCTGCCAGATGGCTCTGGCACAGAACTGATCGAAGAATTGCGCACGCAAGACAGCAAGGTGCAGATTGTGGTGGCCACCATCTACGATGATGATCCTTCACTAGCAGTTGCGTTAAAGGCGGGTGCCAATGGTTACATCTTAAAAGATGAAGCGCGGGAGTCGGTGGCGGCGTTGCTTAGGAGCATGCTGGAAGGGGAGAAGGGCAAGTAACTGCTCTCTATTGGCGTGTGATTACTTCAGGCGACGCTTCGCGGTCAGATAAAGATAAATTAGATAGGCGACGCCAAACAGCGGAATGATAGACAGCACAGCCGCAATCATGGCCGACTTTTTGGCGATTGGTGGCATGCGTTTATCAATGTAATAAGCGATAGCGGCGAAGCTCGTCATCCAGAGCACCAGCATCATCAGCATTTGTAGTGTTAGCGTTGTATTGATGCTCATGGTTTTGCCATACCTTTTACCAGTGATAGGTTACGTGACTATTTACACCCAAACGTCATTGTCAGCAGTAAGGTCACTTTCTGAATCACCGGTGTTCACAACGCCTTTAGGTTCAATGATCATAATTCTGCATTCATGCTCGGCTACTGGTTTGTGTTCAACGCCTTTCGGGACCACAAACATTTCACCCTGGTTTAAGTGAACCACGCCGTCACGGAACTCAATGTCCAGCGCACCTTCCATGACGATGAAGACCTCGTCGGTGTCCGGGTGGTTGTGCCAAACAAACTCGCCGGCCACTTTGACCAGCTTAAACTGGTAGTCGTTCATTTCAGCGATCACGCGCGGGGACCAGTGGTCACTAAACTTCGTGAATTTGTTTTGAAAGTTGATGGCGTCAAAATTCATAGTGACCTCACACTTGCCTGATCGGCTTACAGCAGCAAATAGGGAGTTTACGCGGTGTATTGAAGAAGTAGGAAGCTAATTACTCTCTGCGCCAAAATACTTCTCAATAAATTCAGGAGAGGGCTCGCAGTTTGAGCTTACATCTACCAGTAAGCCGTCAGGATCCACAGCCAGGAATCGACGTTGCCCATAAGCCTCGTTTTTGGGTTCCTGGATGATCTCAACACCCATGGCCACGGCTCGCTCAAAGAGCACATCGCAGTCCGGCACCACAAACACCAGACTGCTACCTTGTGGCGACTTTTGAAACGCTCTGGGCACAAGCGCGTCTGTTCTTGGTTGCAGCATCAGTTCAATGGTGTCGTTATCTGGATCGGCTAGCTGGATGATCCAGTCGCTGACGAAATTGCGTTTAAGACCCAGCAAATCGCAATAGAAGGCCGCAGATTTTTCAAGATCTGCGACGTAGAGAGCAGGGACTAGTCTTTCAATCATCGATTTGCCTTCAACATCCGCTTATGTCTTTTGCGCAACTCTTAGTGACTTTCTCTCACCTAGCCAGAAGGCCCAATAGAATATTGGCGAGATAATCGCGAAGCCAAAGAACAACGATGCAGACAAAGGGAAGCTCAGGCTGACAAGAGTAAGTGTGGCAATGGCTAT
>JBKAGC010000066.1:0-15796 GCA_046290215.1 Pseudomonadales bacterium
CAGCGGGCATTGGTCCGTTAAGTGTTTCGTTATGGATCATGTCTGGGTGACACCAGTTACCGTCTACACCGCGGTCTACAAAGAGTACAAACAGCTTGGCAATACCAGAGGTGGAGTTGTAACCGTTACCAAACATGGCCACCCACTCATTCTCACCGTCAGTATCTTTGTGATTACTCATGGCAATAGTTGGCACACTGAATGAATAACCCAGATCCTTCACAGGCTGCGGGGTATCCTGTAAGTCTTGACGCTGCTGGCTGTCCGAGGTCAAAAGAGGCGAGCCGCTTGAATCCGTTGGATAAGTATCGTCTTCCTCGGTGAATTCCCACATGACCACATCCGACGCATTTGCTTCGTTAAGCTTGGTAGGGTCAGTTACCCGCAGGGCAAAGTAAGCCTTGGCACCGGCACCGTGGCCGCCGATTAACAGAGTCTCCCAGTCTTTATCACCGTCTTCATCGGCATCCATATAGACGTCGTTGGCCGCAGGAGTGATATCCACAAAGAACTTATGTTCGTATTCGAAATTAAGCAGCTCGGTAATGTTACGGCTGAAGGGGTTCAGCATCAGATTGTTCGGCACGTAACCAAACACCTCGGAACCATCTTCGGCGTTAAAGCCGTGCAACATACCGTCGTTAGACGCTACATAGATCACCTCGGTGCGGTCAAAATTGTCCGCCTTAAAGTCGGCATAACGTTCCGCAGGATATTCACCGCCATCACGATCAGGACGATTTGGTCCACCGACAAACACTGGCGTTGAGTGGACAATATCACCTAAGCGACCTTCTACCGCAGGACGCTCACGGAAATTACCTACTGGGCGCTCATTAGAGGCGTCACCACGCAGATAGTTGACCCGTTGCACCACCTCAGCGTTTTTCTGTGCTTCAGAAGCACCAGGGTTTGAAATAAACGAATCACGTTGGGCAGTATTCAGGTTAGCAGGCCGGAACGGAATACCCTGATTGGTCACCTCATCGTAAGTAATGATTTCACGTGTATCCGCGGGCTGGTCATCTAATGCCTTGGCCGAATTCCACACCGGTTCTTCTTCTAGACCTGTTGGCGTCAAACGTTGTGCTAACAAGTCACCGGTGTTGATCTTGGTATTGTAGAAGGCGCGGAAGATTAGAGTATCTTCCTGGATCTCCTGGGAGTTAAAACTTACCGCCGAAGCAGCACCGCTACCCTGAGAGAATTCCTCGAAAGCCTCGGTTAACTCTTCTGCCAGATTGGCGGCATTACTCGCATCCAGGTACTCACCACGACCATTGTAAGCCGCGTGACGAACATCGTCAGTCTTGCGCAGATCGGAACTAAACGGATTACCCCAGTTAAAGCCGGTCTGGAAGTTTTCTGGTTCTGCTTCCACAAGTCCCTTCACACCAAAACCAACGGTGTAGGTGGTCATATGCTGATGCATGATCTCGTTACCGCCATTCTCAAAGGCATCTTCTGCAGCTAAAGCGCGATCTCGAGAGGTGGTTGGCACCTCATTATTTAGATCGGGGTGCAGGTCACGCTCATAATAAAGCATGGCCACGTCAGCCAGGGTTGTGAAGTTCGACCCGGCGAAGGCACCTCCGTCAAAGTTGGTGTTGTTGTCACCATCGGAGTTACCCGTAGAAGGACTAGAGCCGTTCCAGGTACCGTCGGTAATCAGCAATGTGAAGTTCTGCTGACAGTTACCATCAGGGGCAGGCAAAATTGGGCACGCCGAGTTACCTGCTGACGTTTCCGAATTGCTATCAAAAATATCATTGGCCTTACACTCAAAGTAGCGGCCAGCATCCCGCAGCGATCGTCGCAGCGGCGTACCACCACTACTATTGGTAGCATAAACCGCATCCAACATGGCTGCTTTTGCCCCGGTTCGTTCAGAGGTATTCATGGACTCAACCGGGAGAATATTTCTTTCGCTATTCAACTTGGCGTAACCGAGTCGTAAGTTTTGCGCCTTGGCAATTACCACACCAAGTGCAGCTTTCGCAGTGAATTCTCGGCTTCGATAATAGGTAAACCAGTTAGCAAAGTTCTGAATTTCTTCCTCGTAAGTACAGCCGCTTGCCGTGGTTTGACAGTCCGTACGCTTCGCACCCCGTGGATACAATTCACCAGTGTTACGTATCTCAACCAACTCACCCTCAGAACAACCAAGCACTCGATTGGTGGCGCAGCTTGCTGCCTCATTTGCAGGTGAAGGTGTCGCGTCTAAAGCCTCGTTACCATTTAGGTCTGTCCACTTATAGTAGCGTGGAATGTAGAAGTTTCTCGTCTCAATCTGTTCAAAACGATTCGTGCCACCAGTACAAACGGTACGATATGAGACACAGCGGCCACGTCGGAAACGACGACACTGCTGAGTACAAACTCTTGGCTGGTTGTTCACCGCGCGCCCGGTAAAATCGATGGTCTGAGTCAGATTGGTGGTGTTCGCACCGGACAATGGATTGTGTCTGGCCGCAGTGGGCGGACTGTCCGGGAATGGATTATCGCCAAAGTCGAGACCTTCCCAGGGCTCATAACGGATTTCAGGGTTGTAGTACACCGTATTGAATTCTGAGTTCCGTAAGCGCCACAAGCCCTGATTAGGCGCGACACTTTCTGCCGGTGCGATATAGGTATCACTACCTGCAGTTGCCTTGTTGACGTAATACAAGGAATGACCCGTAGATACTTGATACAAACCACTGGAGCCTTCAGACATGATATCCCAGGCCATAGAGCCTGAGTCATCATTCACAACCAGAACATTAGGCTCGGGACCAATTGGCAATTCCAAAGGCGTTTGCGCCAATTGATAGTCAAACTGGACGGCAGAATCACTTGACCCTTCCGGCGCACCTTCTAGAGGCTCGATTTGTATGAGCACAGTACCAGGAGCACAGTGATCAGGATCACCCGGTGAGGGCAAATCACATACCTGGAAGGTAAAACTATCTGAACCGGTAAACTCAACCGATGGTCGGTAGTTGAACGAGCCGTCATCCAAAAATGGCGGGAACAACTGACCGCCCTCTGCCGTCAGAACGCTGTCAAAGTAAAAATACAACCGATCAGGCTGCGGATCAGATGGTCCAGGAGTACAAGAGGGCTCTAGTGGATCACAACCAAGACCGTCAATGTGGGTGTTATCCAAATCGCGGACAAAGTTCTTCAGACCATCAGCTTCTTCCACAATCAGATCATCTGCCTGGTCCATGGTGAACAACACAGACTCATCCACCACAGGTTTATCGTTCACTGGTAGCACGTTCACGGTAACCGTCGCACAGGTTTGTGGATCGCCCGCAGAAGCAGAGTCTTCAATACAGTAGGTGAAGGAATCCTCACCGTTAAAGTTAAGGCGCGGCTTATAAACGATTTCCGAATCGGCAATACCAGAACCGTCAATAGACACAACACCGCGCTGGGCGTCTAAACAATCGAAGAACGCACAGCTCACTTCGCCATTCACTTCTATTGAGAAGTCACCGGTATCGTCTGGGTCCGCCAGTCGCGTGGAGGAAACCAGCGCTTGCTGAGCACCACTGGAGTCCACAATGGTTTGACCAACAATCACAACTTTAGCAGGCACGTCACCTTGATAATCATTGGTGAGCACATCAAAGAATAGCGGTTCACTATCCTCGTTGATGGTCAATTCAACGATATCATTATAGTGATCGTCTTCCGCCGTTGGCTGGTCATCCCCAATGCCGTTTACGGTAACGCGGAAGGATTCTTCATCAAATAGCGGCAGTGGGTCAGCCGGTGATTCAGGTGGTCGACCCGCATCGGTTGCTCGGACTGTGACTTCGATTAGGCCGTGCGCATCCTGAAAAATGTCCAGCGTAATAGTTGGGTCAGTGGTTTCCACAACCAGAGTTCGTGGCGCATCAGGCGGTGTATCATCGCTGACCACATTGAGGCCTGTCTCGTCGATCATAGGTGTGAGGACAAACTCATTTGGCGTGTCAATCACAGTGATGGTGTAAGTAATCACATCGTCACCTGGTGTGCTGTCATTTAAGTCAGCGTCGGTAAATGCACCCGCCAGGTTAATAAAGACGTCGCCGGAATCCTCATCAATCTCCGAATTGCTAAACGAGCCAAACTGGTATGTGGGTGCATCATTAATGGAGTTCACCGTTACGACGATATCCAGCTCCACCGTGGAGATATTCCCGGAAGGGTCTGCTGTATCGGTCGCTGAAAGAGTGATGGTAGAAACCCCATGAACATCCTGTAGCGACCACAGGCTTAGGTCGCCGCTATCAAGATTGAACTCGAGTACACCAGGGTCGGTATTCGCTTCGACGGCGAATACCAGGGAATCGTTGTCTTCCGCCGTGTTGGAATCCAGCAATCCGTCGGCGTCAATATCAAGGTCAACAAACAGGTTATTCACAATCACAGTGAAAGCCGTGCCTTGCGACGGGAATTGATCTTCATCGAAGTTAACCCCGCCTGACGCCAGGGCTGCACCCGCCGCACTTAAGGTGGGCGCATTGTCATTGATGGGGTTGATATTAATGGTTACATCACCGGCATCATCACTGACGTTAGTACCGTCGGTGGTTTTGTAGGGGATCGATGCTTCGAACTTCTCAACCGTGTTGTCCGGAGTGGCAACAAATGTCGTCGAGCCATCAGTGTTAATCGTGATGGTGCCGACAATAATGCCATCCACCTCGAGATCAACCGGCACACCTACTAGACCAATATCACCATCCACCTCGTACACTTCTAAGTTATCGAGGCTGCCATCAGAGTCGATATCGTTACTAATTACGTTGAAGTTGACTGTCTCTAACTCATCAACGCTAGCCACATCGTCCACTGCCTCTGGACGGTTGTCATTTAGGTTGTTGATGTCAATGGTGATGGTCGCAGTAGCCTCAAGACTAGGTAAACCGTTATCGCGTACAGTGACATCAAGATTAAATTGCGGCGTGGTTTCAAAATCCAGTTGATCTACATCGGCAACAGTTATTTGGCCGCTGTTATCAATCGCAAATGCCGTGCCCTCTATCTCATAGGTTAAACTCTGAGCGGTTTCACTACCCACCGGCTCCACGTCAGTAGCTGTAACAGTACCCACCACCGTGCCGTTGCCAGAGTTCTCATCAATATCCAGCGTTGCCGGCGCTAATGAAGGCGCGTCATTGACGGCTTGAATTTGTACATCAATAGTGTCGGTGGTTTCTTTTTTGTCGCCATTTTCCGTTTCTTCCGCCGTGGCGGTGATGGTCAATGTGAAGTCATCGTTGTTGTTGGCAGCAGCACTGATAGTTAAACCGGCAAGGTCACCACCATCAACACCCCAGCGACCACCACCGAGATCAGAACCGGCGCTAAACGTGGAGCCTGCAGGCTGCCCGGTAATGTACATGGTTAATGTTTCTGAGCCATCCACATCCACTAGTTCACCAGAAATGGTCAAAGGAATCGGCGTGTCTTCGTTACCGGAAGCTGGACTGGTCACGTTCAGAGTGACGTTGTCGGCCTTATCGGTCACATTGATATTAATTCGCCCGGAACCTGGTGCTGAAAATTCTGTTGAGCCGTCACGTGCTTCTGTAGCCAACGCACGCACATCAATCTGGAAATCTGTGGCCACATGGGCATCCATGGTTAAGGTTAAGCCAGTTTCCGCTTCTGCCTCGGTTAGAGTCCAGACACCACCACCGTTGTTAGTACCCGCACTTAAAGTAGCAGCCGAAATCACACCACTAATCTGATAAGTCATGGTTTCTGAACCATCGGTATCCACCAGATCACCAGCAATTGTCAGCGGCCAGGGATTATCGTCTTCATCTCTGGTGACCGTATTGGTCACGGTAATCACAGGGGCATCCGCAACCGCCGTGATCGTCACGGTAATAGCGCTTGGACCCAGGGTAACGGAACTAGCGTCATTGTCTGTGGCAGTAACAGAAGCGTTAATCGTAAAGTCACTGTCGTCATGTAGCTTGTTGGTTAAGGTCAGCCCGGAAAGATCGGCCTCAGTAAAGTTCCAAACACCGCCACCTGCATTCGTACCATTGTTAAAGGTAACTCCAGTCGGAACGTTAGTGATTTGCGCGGTTAACACCTCAGAACCGTCGTTGTCCACGAGGCTCGTGGTGAGACCAACCGTTATCGCAACATCTTCATTGCCACTCATATTCGCAACAGCAAAATTAGGTGTATCTACCACCGCCGTCACAGTAACCGCGATATTAGCGGTAACAGAATCGGCAGCATCACCGTTTGCACCCTCCGTGGCTACAGAAACCACATTGAGAGTGAAATCACTGTCGTCATGCAGCTTAGGCGTCAACTGCAAGCCTGTGACATCTGCCGCGGTCAAGTTCCAAACACCGCCACCAGCGTTAGTACCATTATTTAAGCTCGCGCCTATGGGCACGTTGCTAATTCTGAAGCCAAGGGTTTCAGAACCGTCAAGATCCGTTAACGCACCAGAGATGGTTAACGCCACAGGTGTATCCTCGTTAGTTGCCGCGGTACCAGTTACTGTGACAGTTGGTGTATCGGCTACAGCGTTTACGGTGACGGCAAGGTTGTTAACCGCCGTGGTGGCAGTATCGCCATTGTCGGCTTCAGTGGCCGTTGCAGTAACACCAAGCGTAAAGTTGGTGTCGTCATTTGCCACCAGGTTAGCTTGCAAACCCGTGATGTCGGCAACGCTCAAGTTCCAAACGCCACCACCGGCGTCAACACCATTGTTTAAGGTTACACCCGCTGGTACACCAGTGATTTGATAGGTCAGGGTTTCTGAACCATCGGTATCCACAAGACTGCCATTGATGGTCAGGGCAATAGCCGTATCTTCATCACCGCTCGCTGCGTTGACCGATAAGTTCGGCGTATCCGCAACCGCAGTTACGGTAACAGCAATTGCTGTGGGCGCTGTAGTCTGGAAGTCACCGTTGGCATTTTCCGTTGCTGTCGCCGTGACAGACAAGTTGAAGTTCGAATCATCATGCTCTGGCGACGTAACCGTTAACCCTGCTACATCGGCGGCACTTAAGTTCCAGGTACCACCACCGGCATTAGTACCAGCACTTAAGCTGGCGCCCGTTGGCACGCCAGTGATTTGATAAGTCAGCACCTCTGAACCATCGGTATCGGTCAAGGAAGCGCTTATATTCAAAGCAATGGCTGCATCCTCGTCACCTGCCGCTGTTGGCGTGACGTTAAAGGTTGCTACTGGATCTGCTACTGCAGTGACCGTCACCGAAATAGGCGCTGCTGCGGTTGTCTGCGTATCACCATTAAGCGTTTCTGTCGCTATCGCTGTTACCGACAGGGTAAAGTTTGAATCATCATGGGCGGGCGGTGTGATGGTTAACCCGGCAACATCCCCAGCAGCAAAGTTCCAGGTGCCGCCGCCGGCGTCGCTGCCTGCGTTAAAACTCGCACCCGTGGGCACGTTAGTAATCTGGTAGCTCAGGGTTTCCGAGCCATCCGTATCCGTCAAGGTTGCACTGATACCAAGGCCAATCGCAGTATCTTCATTGCCCGCTGCATTAGGCGTGACGTTAAAGGTTGCCACGGGATCTGCAACCGGTTGAACAGTTACTGTGATGGTCTGAAAAGATTGATTCACACCATCAAAGGCGCGGATATCCACCACGTAGACATTATCGCCGTTAGAATCTGCCGGGGCTTCAAAGTCAGGGGCTGAGCTAAATGTCAGTGCGTTACCGGTTAAATCAAAATCATCCTGGTCGGTACCGCCAGCAATTGTCAGCGTCGCTGGGTTAGTGCCAATTGTGTCTGGATCAGTGGTGGCCACTGTGACAACAGCCGTGGTGTTTTCATTCACATTTAAATTGTTGGCGTTAGTAAAAATCGGCGCAGTGTCGTTTAGATCGTTCACGTCAATGGTAAACACTCTGTCGAGGGTGCCGCCTTCACCATCGTCAGTTCGGACTCGAATCGAGTATGAGCTTTTGTTTTCGTAGTCGAGGCTATTGGTAGCGCGTAAATTTGCGCCGGAGATGTTAAACAGGGCGTTATCGGTTGAGCCCGTACCGCCAACCAACGAATAAGTGTGGGTATCACTCTGGTCAACATCTGTGGTGGTAAAGCTGCCAATGACGAAGTTAGCGCCAGCGTTCTCATTGAGAGTATTGGCAGACAATGTGAGATCTGTAGGCACATCGTTGACGCCGGTGACGGTGATAAACACTTTACGAATCGTGCCCCCCGTCAGGAGGCTTGGATTAATGTAGCGAGTTGTTGCGTTGTCCGCATTGGTTGAGAAGTCATTAAACGTCTCGCCGGCACTCAAGAAATCGAATCGACCGCGCGGATCATAAGTAAAGCTACCATCACTACTCATTTCTAACGGCCTACCAAGACCACCGAGGGTACCGGGAAAGGTTCGGGTACCGGGCGTGTCCGGATCTGTGGTTGGTGTAACGTTAACCGCGGTTACCGAACCCAACAATATGTCATTTAACAGTACACCCGGCGCAGCAACTGAGAGCAAACTGTCCTCATCAATAGAATAGCTGTCGTTGGTTGCAAAAGCCTGATTACCACAAGCCAGGAAAGCCAAGCCAAGCAGGAAGCGCGTTGGTTTTAGCCAACGTTTCGCACGTAAAGATAAATGACTTTTACTGTTCATAGTGGACCCTTTAGAAAGACCTGCCATAGGTGCTTTGGATCATCGCGCGAGCGCTATCCGTACCCCCAGTGCCGTAGGCAGTGACTCGAAAAATTTGTACTCGACCGGCACCCAAATCCTCACCAATGTTGGTGAGGTTAAGTCGGTCTTCGAATGCTGCTAGTGTTTTGACGTGTTCAATAATGTACTTGGGCTGGCTGTTAACGCCCTCAACCACAACTGTTGAGGTAATAAAGCCAGAGTCACCTTCCCAATCTACCGTTTCCCAGTTGGGCTGACAGTTGTAATCCAACTCATAGTAAAGGCCACTACCAGCCAGGGGAGACGCTAGACACTGACGCGGATTGGCCTCCTTTGGATCGATGCCGAAATCACCATCCAGGGTGTTAAACCCTTCTATCATTGCTTCAGCGTCTTTCAATGCAGACTCAGCCGCGAGAAAGGCCAGGTTAGAGTCGCGGGCGTTTCGTGCCATACGCTCCTGCAAGGTGGTGGTTTGCACAGAGGACAAACCCAACACCGTAATAATGAGCAACATAATCAAACTCATAAACAGGGCAACCCCTGTTTGTTTGTGTTGAAATGAATACTGTCGTCCCATTGCGCTTATCAATTCCTTAGCAAGATGGTTTGAGAAAATGCTCGCCTGATCAGACCGTCAAAATTCTCTCCGGCGATACAATCCTGAACCGCACAAGTCTGGGTAGGTGCCGATGTACCCCCTACACTATCAATACTGTTGACTACGATTGTCACCCTAACGGTGACGATCTGTTGCCAATCAGCGACGAAGTTAGCCTGCAAGTACTGATTAGGCACGCCATCAGCGTCTGTGTCGGCCCCGTAGAGAAACTGTAAGTCTTCAACGCCCTCCACTAATTCCAATGGTGGCTCGAGACCAGACTTGCGCCATAAACTCAGTGGTGTATTACCTAAGTTGTTTACGCCCTCGCCCGGTGCAATGAAAAAAGTATGGGACTCAATGGCAGAAACTAGCGCTGAACGGTCAAAGGGATCTTCTTCTGTGAGCCTGGCGTCTGCGTTGCGGGTAGTATCAAGGTCGTTAATGTCATGGCCAATAATGAGATCAGTAGTTTCTGCAGGTGCAGCGGGTGCTGGCGCAGGAGCTGGACTACCATCGCTACTTCGGCCCCAGGGATTACTCGTGGTCACGCGGAAAACAGAGGTTTTCTCGCAATCGTGAATCGCCACAATATGATCTAGATCGAACTCGTCCCAACCTTCTGGCACGCCGATAATAACCGGGTCCGCGGCGCTTTGCGGATCCTCATAGACCAATGCGCCACCCGGTAATTGATAACCACCAACGCCGGCTTCCACCTTGGAAATGTGCCGCACCGTGATGACGTCGGTACCAGAGACAATTTCATCCACATCGATACCAGCACCAGCACCGTAACCATAAGTCGTTTTAAACACCGTGTTGGCACCATTGCTCATGGGCAAATCAGAGTCGACATTCGGCAAGATATTGAGGGCCGGTAACCAGACGTTTGCAGCGGTGGCGTTAAAGCCTTGAATACCAAAGCGCAAATCAAACTCGTAAGGCAAATTGTTAATGGGTTGAATGGTCGAAAACGGATCAGCCGCCTCAGCAAAACAACCCCGATAACCCGCTTGACGCACTTGCCGACCGATGAAATCCAGAGCGAAGCGCGCCGATTCTTGCATCCGCGATTGACCAACAAGTAGGTTATGGGTTTCGGAGTTGGCAACAAACAACTGCACCACACCCGCTGTCACCACAGAGCCAAGTGCCAGGGCAATCATTAACTCCACCAGGGAAAAACCGCGAGCGATTGTTTTCATAACGGGACGCATCATTACACTGGCCTATCTGTGATAATGGCTCTTAGGACGATTTGGTTACGGTTACCATCACGATCAGCGATCCATTCCACGGTAACCTCGTAGGGCGAGCCATCAGGATTGCCTGAGCCATCTCCGCCGCCTGTTATACTGCCGCGGCCGCCGGGCAATGCCGCCTGGGTAATACCCAGGTCTGTGCAGGCCTGGTAGATCACGCCGTCACTGTCTAATGGGTCAAGCCGGCACTTCCACTGGGCCAGATCGAATTCACGCATCTCGTCTCGGTCACAGTCGTTGTCATTACAATCCACAGTAAAATCGGGGGGATCATCCAATGCCACGGGGCTATAAACCTCGAGTCGATTGGCCCGCATTCGGTCGAGAATATCGTTACCTAATTGCAATGAGGTATCCCGCAGCAAGGCGTTACGGTTTTGCTGCAAACTCACCACTTGCATACCGGCCACGCCAAGAATGCCCACTGCGACGATGAGGATGGCAACCAATACCTCAATCAGAGTAAAACCGTCGTTTCGTTTCATCATCATGGCTAACAATCCGGTCTAAGGGCTTCAGGAACTTCGTTAATGGGCCGGTATGACTTGGCCCGACCGATGGGGGAAATAAAAATACGCCGGCCTTGCTGACCTTCATAGCAGTAATCCAAACTGACACTGGCCACTCCATCGAGACCGCCTCGAGCAGTGAAGTTCACAGCAGTAGCGCCACCGGCATCAACGAAATTTAAGGTGGCGTCAGTACTCACGGCGGGAAAAGATCTCACCACGTTCGCGTCACAATTTCCCTGGGTTGCTGGTACCACGCAAAAGCCGGCACCAAATTCGTTGTCTTCTTCAGGGGTAATCGCCTGGACACTCATGCGACTGCCAGTTCGACTCGCTTCGCTGCGAGCGAGATTAATGGCCAATAACATTTCGTTCACTTCAGTGGCGACGTTATTTCGTGCCACCATGCCCTGAAAGCTAGGCACGGCCACGGTCATGCCGATCGTAATAATGATCAAGCCGATCAACATTTCGATCAGTGTCACACCGGAATTTTGATGACGTTTTAACAACGTGCAGAGTCCTTCCACAATAGAACTCTAAATTCTACGAGAAACCGTCAGGGCAAGGGTTTGCGGAAGACAAGACCGCTCGTTTTGCGGATGAGCGGCAAAAAATTGGCGATTGAACGGAAATTCTCGCCAAATACTAAATATCCGTCACGGATCGATTTCTGTCACCGTGCCATCTGCGGTTAACTGTACCGTGGTTCCAGCACCACAAGACTGGCCTGCTGCAGGTGTGGCCTGCAGAATATAGTTATTGGCGGTGGCCGAGGTCAGGGCAATATCATACTTGACCTGAGCCCCATCTGAGGGCGACACATTGGAACACAAAGAAGTGGCATCGCCGCTCACTTCCGCTCCCACATAGGTAAAACCATCACTGTAATAGCGCTCGATGGCGAGGGCACAGACCTTAAGGTCTGCCACTGCCTGACCACGGAAGGTATCACAGGCATAGTTTTGATAGCTTGGGTACGCCACCGCGGAGATGATGCCAATAATCGCAATGACCACCATCAATTCAATGAGAGAGTAGCCCTGGCTTGCCTTATTCCATATTGCCGTGACAGGTGTATCAGCGGTCCCTGTGTCTTGTGCTTTGTTCATAAGGCATCTCCTTGAAGGTTAACGTAGCGCCTTTGGCAAAGAGAATTCAATATTCTCTTCTCGCGTCACCACGTTTTCTATTTCTGATTGCTCGAAACAGTTTAATCGCGCAACAACTTCCTCCACAAGACTTTCTGGCGCACTGGCACCGGAGGTAACACCAACGGTTTTGACGCCTTCCAACCAGGATTCAGAGATTTCCGTGGCATCATCAATAAGATAAGCGGTCACGCCGAGGCGCTCCCCTAACTCCCTGAGGCGATTCGAGTTAGAGCTATTTGCCGAACCTACCACAAGCAACAAATCACACTGGGTGGCCAGGGCTTTCACGGCGTCTTGACGATTTTGCGTCGCATAACAAATATCGTCAGTGCGCGGCCCCTTAATTTCTGGAAACTTATCTTGCAGCGCGCCAATCACAGAGCGAGTATCGTCAACTGACAAGGTGGTTTGGGTCACAAAAGAGACGCGATCTGGCGCCTCAAGCTCTAGCCCGGCAACATCCGCCTCGGTTTCAACCAGATGAATGCGATTGGGATCCTTAAATTGCCCCATGGTGCCTTCAACTTCCGGGTGGCCGGCATGGCCGATAAGAATGGTTTCCCGTTGCTCCCGGGAGAATCGCTGCACCTCGTTATGGACCTTGGTTACCAATGGACAGGTGGCATCAAACACTTCCAGGTCACGGCCCGCCGCCTCATGGCGCACCGCCTGTGACACACCGTGGGCACTAAATATCACCAGACTACCATCCGGAACTTCTTCTAACTCATCGACAAAAATCGCCCCTTTGGCCTGCAGTTCAGCAACCACCGTACGGTTGTGCACCACCTCGTGGCGCACATATACCGGTGCGCCATACTTCTCCAGGGCACGATTAACAATCAAAATTGCGCGATCCACACCTGCACAAAAGCCGCGAGGATTGGCCAGCTTAATTTGCATTATTGGCTCACTCGAAGAATTTCGTTACTCACTTGTTCAACATTTTTAATGGCCACATCAAACACGATCAACTTGCCCGCCAGGGGATGATTAAAATCCACCTCAACATACTTGTCATCAATGGCAACGATAACACCCGCTAACTCGCTGTTCTGAGCGTCGGCGAAGGACATCATCAAACCTTCCGTTAAGGCCATGTTAGTCTGAAAACTATCGCGTTTAATCCTTTGCACGTTTTCTTCGTTGGGTAGACCAAACGCCGATTCTGGCTCTATACGCAACGAGCGTTCGTCGCCAGCCCGTAGGCCAAACAGGGCATTCTCAAAGCCCGGCAACAATTTACCATCGCCAACGGTAAATTCTGCGGTCTTGTCTCCGGTGCTATCTATCTGCTCACCGCTCTCTAGACTCAAGGAAAACGTTAACTCAACCTTTGTGCCAGGCCCGATTGGGCATGATGTACTCATAACTTATCCAGCTTCCTGCTCTTTCACCGGATCGCGGCGAAACAACATATCGATGATTAATACCGCAGCGCCCACAGTAATGGCGCTATCTGCGACGTTAAAGGCGGGAAAATAAGAACCTCGCCAATGCACGACAATAAAGTCCACAACGTAACCTACGAAAGCGCGGTCATAAAGATTACCCAGTGCGCCACCCAGGATCATGGCCAGACCAAAGGCGAGGAGCTTTTCTTCACGGTAGGCCTTGGCCAACCAGTAGGCAATGTAACCAGACACCAGGCACGACACGGTGACGAGAAAATAGCGCTGCCAACCGCCAGCATCGTCAAGAAAGCTAAACGCTGCGCCGCGATTATGTAACAGCGTTAATTGGAACACTGGCAGGATCTCTATGGATTGGCAATTTCCAGGTACGCACAGGTTCAGCAGATCAGACATGTAGCGCTTAGACCATTGATCCAGCACCACGACAAAAGCAGCTATAGCAAAATAGTTCACACCGCAGCTCCCGCGAAGAAACCACGAGCGGTTTCGATATCCTGACCAATGGCCGCTTTCAAAGCATCCAGCCCGGGAAATTTTTGTTCGTCGCGAATCTTGTGGCGAAAGATGACTTTGACGGCACGGCCATATATCGACCCTGAGAAATCAAACAGATGGACTTCTAATGAGGGTTTTATGATGCCCTCAGCAACCGTGGGTTTTACCCCAACATTGGCGACACCCTGATAAGGCTTATCAAGGCCGTGCATTTCCACCGCATAAACGCCGCTAATGGGTGCCCGGTCACGGTGCAATTGAATATTGGCCGTGGGCACGCCCAACTGACGCCCCAACTGCTGACCATAAACCACCTTACCCATTATAAAGTAGTCATGGCCAAGCAAGGCCTCTGCCCCCTTAAAGTCCCCCTTACCAAGGAGTTCTCGAACCAGGGTAGAACTGACGCGATCATCCTCATGGGTCATGGTGCACAAATTCGAGACCTCAAAGCCGTGCTGGCGACCCGCTTCCACCAGGGTGTCAAAGCTACCTTTGCGACCCTCACCAAAGCGAAAGTCATCACCAACATACAATGCTTTGACCCCTATTTTATCAACCAGAAGTGCGACGAACTGCTCGGGCGCCATGGTTCGAGTTTGTTCGTTAAACTTCATGCACAGCACAATATCCACACCATATTGCTCCAGCAGATAAACCTTTTCGCGAAACCGGGTTAAGCGGGCCGGGGCATTGTACTCATCAAAATACTCTTTCGGTTGCGGCTCAAAACAAACCAGCATCGAGGGCACGCCCAACTCAGAGGACTTATCCTTGATCTGGCTGAGCAACATCTGATGGCCACGATGCACCCCATCAAAGTTACCAATGGTCACCACCGCGCCATGGTGATGCGGCTTTAAATTGATCGCGTCCCGTACAATTTCCATACGCTCGTCACACTATTTAAGTAATTCTCTAGGCTTAAACCCTGTCAATAACAGCGCAATGCCATATGTTGCCGCCCCAGCAAGACAAATCCCCATCATCCAGCCAAGCCTTGGTATAAAACCTAACTCGAACCAAACCGACTGCTGCGGCAAGGTAAAGATCAGCAGCGCCAACATTACCCCATTTGCAAAGGCAACTCGCAGCAAAAACGGACCCCAACCTGCTGGTACTGAAAAATGCCCGGCACGGCGCAAACCCCACCAGAGCAGCCCGGCATTAAGAAAAGCAGACATTGAGGTGGCCAGGGCGAGGCCCACATGTTGCAGCGGCCAAACCAAAAGCAGGTTAAAAATCATATTGGCGACCAGGGCGATAATACCAAATCGCACCGGCGTCTTGGTGTCTTGTCTGGCGAAATATCCAGGTGCCAGTACTTTCACCAACATATGCCCCAGTAAACCCACACCATAGGCGGCCAGACTCATACCGGACATCTGCGCATCTCGCTCGGTGAGCTCACCGAGAAAGAACAAACTGACAATAAGATGCTCGGATAACACCACCAGCGCTAGACTTGCCGGCAGCCCAATGACAAACACCATTTTCACTGCCCAGCCGAGGGTTTCACGGTAAGCCGCTTCATCGGCGGTTTGTTGCCTGGACAAGCTCGGCAGGATCACTGTCGCAATGGTGATGCCAAATAGCGCCAAGGGTAACTCCAGGAGACGATCGGAGTAGTAGAGCCAAGAGATGCTGCCCGTGGGCAAGAAAGATGCGAGCACGGTATCCAGCAGCAAATTGATTTGGCCGACTGAC
>JBKAGC010000067.1:0-15532 GCA_046290215.1 Pseudomonadales bacterium
CCGATTTAGAGGTGGGTTTGAAACATGTACTAAATTCACCACACAATCGATTGTTAAGCTTCGAAAAATCTCTGCGAGCAGATCGGCTGACCGGCAAGTTAAATTCCAAACTTGAGGAAGCAGTTGCACGTTCTATTTCTGTGGAGGACTGGGAGAAAAAGTTTGCAGTAAACAAAAAGCGCTTGAGCAATGACACGCCCGAAAACAGATTTATAAAACACGTTGTCAACGCAATTCAATCAAAGCTGCAGCGAATTACAGTAAGCACGATTGAGAAAGCGGATCATCCGCGGATCTCAGACAGTTTTAGGAATCGTTTGATGAACTGGCAAAAAACAATGCGTAGGTTTGCCAATCGGCCTCTATTCCGAGAAATTGGCGAGCACCGTGGTGATGTCACAGAGTCTCTAGTACTCCACCAAAAACCTGGCTACTCCAAAGCTTATAAAGCCTGGCAACAATTGAAGTGGCACCTTGAGTTGCTGTCAGATGAAAACCTTTTGTCTACTCGAAGCGTGGCTGAACTCTATGAAATCTGGTGTTTTTTAGAGGTACGCAGAATACTTCTCGCTTTGAATTTCGAGGAAGTTTCAAGGAAGCAGATTCCTTTGGTCAAGCGGGACCTCGAAGTACATCTGAAAGATGGCCTTAGTGGCAGCTTTAGATACAAACGAGAAGATGGCATAGAGTTGATCCTTGCGCACGAACCGAGGTTCGGAAAGTCTGGCCCTAAAATCAGAACCTGGACTACAGCACAAAAGCCAGATATCTATCTTGAAGCCAGATTTCCAACTGGCGACCGCCTTGTCTGGTTATTCGACGCGAAGTATCGAATAGCTGACGAGGATGAACCCTTTGATCTGGTTCCAGAGGATGCAATCAATCAAATGCATAGGTACCGTGACGCACTGATTTTTACCGAACAGTCATCTACCGAGCTCACCTACAAGAGTCGCCCTGTCTTTGGTGGATACGCCCTCTATCCTGGCTTCTACAATCAGCACACCACTAAGAATCCTTACAACGAGGAAATTGAAGAGGTAGGTATTGGGGCATTCAGTCTTTTACCTTCATCTGATGGTAGTGGTAGCCATTGGTTAACTGAGTTCTTGCGCAAAGAACTCTCTAAAGGAACAGGTCCAGACGAATTTTTCGTTAAGGAACCTCCAAGAATTGCTTACCATGGTACGTTTGTTAGCAGATTTAAAGATCTTGTCCTGATAGCAAATCAACTCGGTCAAAATCGCGATCCTGATTATGTCCACAGATTTGAGTCTGGTTCCGCGGCGTTTTACCACACAAAAGATCTAGCAGTTTCAAGGCAAGAAATTGCTCAACACCTTATTACCGAGGCAACCTATCTAGCCGTCGCAATAGAGAACTTCGCAGGCTTGCGGGAAATCGAATTCGTCTATCCAATTAAATTTGTTCAAAAAGTACGTAGATCCGAGATTCGCCGTGAGCTTTCCGGTACTGACGTGGTTTCAGATCCGAATGAGCTTTATTGGACCTTTGAACTTGGTAAAGCACTGCAGTTGAAGGACAAACTAATCCTATCGCGTGAAACTGGCTTCAGGTTGCGCTTCAGTGGTTTAGAAGCTCTAGCTCACGCAACCGACTGGTCCGATATTGAAGAGAGATACAGTGGGGTCTATCCCTGATTTCTACGCAACCTATATTCAATGAAATCTTCAACGCAACGTCTTGTTTCTAGCAAACTCCTCATTTGGGGAAATAGCAATTTTCAGAACTTTCCGTGGCGAGACATTGAAAACCCATGGCTGGCTCTGCTTGCAGAAGTGCTTTTGCAGCGTACAAACGCAAAACACGTTGAAAAATATTTTCACCGTGTGGCGCTCGCCTTCCCAACACCCGAAAGTGTCATCAATGCGAGACATACAAAACTGGACGAGATAGAGGCTAAATTTGGATTAAAACGAAGGCTTAGAACGCTTTTAGAACTCGCAGAATTCATAGACACCCAGGACATTTATCCCACGGATTACGAGAGCCTTACCAATGTCTACGGTATCGGCCACTATACCGCCGCAGCGTATCTCTCCCTCCACATGAATCAACGCGCAGTTCTAGTTGATAGCAATATCGCACGATGGCTCTCTAGATTAACCGACCAAGAAAAACCAGTAGACGTGCGGCGTTGCAAGTGGCTCTGGGAGCTTGCGGAAAAGCTTACGCCGAGAAAAGGATTCAAAGACTACAACTACGCGGTTTTAGATTTCTCGATGATGGTGTGCAGGCCCAGAAGACCAAAGTGCGAGGAATGTCCGCTGGCGAAACTTTGCAAGTTCAAAAGAGAGCAGTAAACAGCGCCTGCACACCGATTAGTTAGGCACTGTTTTACTGAAACACAAACCCGAATTACCTCAAGAAACCCCACCAAAACCTCAATCAACCTTAAATGATCACTAACAAGCCATTGCCCGGCACTCGCCAGCCCTCTACCCTACTCCCTCTTTTATCCAATTAGGTATTTCAACACATGGCAAAAGTACTAGTCAGCGACACCCTAAAAGCAGACGCCCGCGCAGTCTGGTCAATCCTCGGCGACTTCGGCGGCATGCAAGTCGGCGGCCCAATCACTGCAGTGGACGTTAAAGGTGACGGTGTTGGTATGGTTCGCACCATCACTATGGGCGGCCCGAAAGTGGTTGAACGCTTAGAAGCTTATGATGATGCCGCTATGTCTTTAAAGTACGCCATCATCAACGATGATTGCCCGCTACCTGTGAGTGATTATTCCGCCACGATTGATGTCAAAGATAATGGCGATGGTTCTTGCAGCGTGGCCTGGGAAGGCACGTTCGAGCCTAAGGGTGCCCCAGAAGAACAAGCTTCTGAAATCGTTAAAGGCATTTACGCTGGCGGTATTGCCGGCGCAAAACAAGCCACCGGCGGTTAATCAGCTAAGTAAGATCTGGCGGGCGGCTTTGGCTCCCGCCAGGCAGCCGAAGGTTTGAGCGAGCAATCCCAGGCATTACTAACTCTACATGAGGCCTGGATTTATCAAGCTAACTTAGAAGCTCAATTTTCCGTTTGACCATGGCTAAAGATTGGGGGTCATCTAATAAACCCGGCAAAACGTTTAAAAAGCCTGGTGAGCTTAAGCCTCTAAATTCGTTTCTTAGAGCTTCTTGAAGCTCAGCTTTGGCATCGAGCAGCTCCAGCGGCAAATCATTCCGATGCTCTAACAAACAAACGATGTCTTGTATATCTCGAGACAAATAATCACCTTCGAATCTACCGTGAAACGCCTCAAACTTCGTTGCCAAAAAATATAGTGGCTGCACAACTCGAATTTGAATACCCTGCTCCAAAGTTACCTGAGTTGCTGTATTCATTGACTCTTCATACCAACGATTAGAAAAACCCAAAATACTTTCGTCAATTGGCATCACGTCGACTGCATATTCAACATCAAGATGCGTTGCAATCCATCGGCACAGAGGCGCTTTATCTGATTGGTCCTCACGAAAACCATGAGCCCTTAACTCTTCTGAAAACTTGTAGTAGTCCGCTCGAGTAACCAGATCTGCAATGACATCCACATCATCTGTTGGTCGTGCATAAACTTCCGCACCTTGATCTACTAACAGTGAAGTCGTGGCTCCGCCGAGAAAAACGACCTGATCTAACAGGTCTCCAAAGGCCGTAGCCACGCCGAGCAGCAACTTTTTATTGGCGTTAGCGAAGCTTCTGGGCATCGCTCAGTACTTCCATGAATTCTTCGACCAAGCGGCGTGCTATCTCTAACTCTCGTGGCTTGCCGGTCCGAATTGCATCAATCAGTGAAAGAATCTGGTGCAAATTCCTATCCGAATTAGCTGCTGCTGGAGCATTGGGATACAACGGAGAAATACCCTCTCCATAATCTGAGCCTCCGGGGTATAGCCAGACCTGTGGAATGTCCCTTGCTAGCATTTCAGACTTAACTTCCGGGTTGGACCAGCCAGTCACTACACCGGTGCCCAGGCCACGAGATTCGATCAACACTGCGTATTGGATACCAAAACACAACCACTCGCGCATGTTTTGGCAAACAGTATTAAATTCCAGAGGCCCCTCAGATGGCGCGATCAACTTCGCTCTCAATAGACGTTTATTGCTTTTACTCACCTCACCAGGACTCAATCCCAATGAGTTCGCCAAAGAGCGGATCGAGGTCTTCTCAACTGAAGCCGCTTCGCTGGCCTGCAGCGCCAGGCATCCATATTTTAGAGCCACTACCGTATCGTGAGGCTTAAGCTGCATTTGATTGATGTTTCCTGTTTCCAAACAGGAAACAATTTAGATCATACATTTCCGGCTTGTCAAGCCACCGGCGGCTAACCTAAATGATCACGGGGAAACGCGAGGTCAGAACCAGGTGCCAGATCTTATCGGACCTGGCACCTGGTCCTGACCCGAATGCTATGGCACTTGGTCCTGACCCCAACGCTAGCCAAACGGATCATAGCCGTAGATTTTGGCGAGCGTTGGTTCTGTTGAAATAGCGTGGGACGCAAGCTTGCCGCCCATGACGGCGCCTTCCACACTGCCTACATTCAAGCCGGTATCGATCCAGTCGCCGGCCAGTGCCAGGTTTTTATAACCCGATTCCCAGGCCTTTAAGCGGTATTGGGTTTTATTCGGGAAGGACGTGACATAACGCTCTGTGGGGTCAATGTTGGCGCGCCAGAACTGGTAATCAAACGGCGCATCTGTGGTGGGGTTATAAAGCAGGTCAAACTTTAAACTCGCGCCATCCGAGGCACCGGGCAGCATCGCGGCGGAATAGTCGGTCAGGTAACTTACACAGTTCTCTTTCACCAGCGCGTACTGCTGCTTGGGGTAGTCGTGATCAGTAAACGCGGGGATGCCGCTATCGAGTTTTGGGCCGCACAGATAAAACAAACCCCTGGGGCCATCAACGGGCCAGTTTTCCACGGGGAGCAAATCGCTAAAGTCTGCTTGCCCTTGTATGGGGATTTCATAGGTGCCTGCAATCCAGGCGTTATCTGCTGGGATGGTCACAGACTGGTTTAAATAACCCTTCACCGGCTCATTAAACCAGAGCTGCATAGCCTGGGTTTGCACGGTTTCAATCTCGGTCACCATGGACTGCCAGGTGGGCTGGGCGGTAATAAGATCCTCGCAAATATAAGGTAGTGCGCCTAGTGAGATGCCAAGCACCAGGTGGTCATAGTCTTCTCCGGCGCGGAGCATCTTCTGGCCCACGTTCTGCCAGGGGCTCCACCAGGACTCCAGGTTAATCTTTTCAGTTTTTAGCGCCTCGCCCTGTACTAACAGATCAAATTTGGGTTTGGTTGGCCAGCACATTAAGCCCTTGATTGGCCCAACTAGTGGATCATACTCAGCACCATCAAGAGTCGTTGCTTGTACGGCAATTTCCACGCTGGCAATTTTATCGCCGGCATCGTTGGGGTTTAGCTTTTCAACTTTATGAAAGAACTCGAACTTCACGCCCAGTTCTTTTAGCGCACGGTACACTGGCGCTAGCACGGTTTCACCGCTGCCCGCTTTAAAGGCTTGAACAAACGCGCCTATATATCCATAAAGCCGCAGCGTCCATTGCAAAAAGCTTCCGGCTGCCATTTGTGGTGGCAGCTTTGTGTCACCGTTAGGAAAGTTATAAGTGATATCCGGCGTATTCAGGGTAAACGGGGACTGCAAAGTAATTTCCGATGCGCCGTGGCGGCGCAGCCAGTCCGCGTAGTTTTCATTGTCAATGCTATGAAAGCCCTTGCCGGCAATATCGTCGGCAAAAAAGCCTGTGAGCAGCGCCATAGAAAAATCAATCAGGATCAAGCTATGCAGTAGACTTTCATTATGGGTTGCCTCGGCGTGCTCTTTTAACCCAGGCTTTACCGCCTGCCAAATGCCGTCGGCCGCTTCTGCCAAAAACGTTTCTATCTCGTTTAACAAGGTGTCTTTGCCAGCGTCTTTCGCACCGACTTTGGCTACCAGGGTTTCGACGCTGCGTGCGGCGGGTTGCAAAGCGGCAACGCCGCTTTCGCGCAGATGCATCCCCAACAAATTCAAGAAGGTTCGAAGCCAGCGATGATAGCCGCTCAAATCACTTAGATTATCGTAACTAAGATCATTATTGGGCAGCGCCATCATCCAGGGGCTCCACCCGGATTCTTTTTGCTCCCACATCACCACGGCACCTTGCTTTTTAAACGCATCTTCAAACTTCTGGTAGTAACCGGTGAGATCAGGAATTGCCGCCAGCAGTTTGAACACCTCGCTCATCATGCCGCAGGCATTGTAATAGCTCCCCATGTAACCATGAATGCCATGCTCTTCGATGCGCGCGCCCTTTTCCATGTTGCGCCCGGTGGCAAGTTTGCCGCCAAGGCGCCAGCCTAGCTGATAGATGGTGATGTCGTATTTAGGTGTGCCATCGGTGTGGTTTTGCCTGGCCAGCTCAAAAGCGCTAGCCAGAGCGCCCATACCGCCGCCAAGAATGGCAACCTTCTCGGGTGCTTTTGAGTTAGCTTTTGGCTCAGGATTAACAGGCTCTGTCATTTTTGCGCCCTCAATTTAATGACATGTTGATTTTGGCGCGGACGAATTCGGTTAATTCAAGCCAACCCCATGTAGACCCGCAGTATACCTTGCCAACGGCTCAGGATCTGCAAATGGGTGGGTTGCCGAGATGCTACGCAGGCACGCTTTTAAGGTCAGTTCCGGCAAGGTGCTTTTTAGCAGTACCTCGCCATCAGTTTGATTGCCTGCATGGTACAAACACACGGCTTTTAGGATAATCGAAATATTCCAGTCTGGTCGCGCCACGGCAGACTTGTTTAACCAGGGGATCGCTGCCTGATAATCTTTCTCTGCAAAATACAACAACCCAATCCAATAACACCAAAGGCCCAGGTGCGGGTCACGGGGGCTGACCTCAATGGCCAATTCGGCAAATTCCGCCGCCCCTGCATAGTTACCTGAAAACACCCGGATCCTTGTCATATCTCCCAGTGCCGCAGCGAAATAAGGGTTAATGGCAAGCGCTCGATTTAGATGTTCCTCGGCCTCAGCCAGTTGGCCCTGGGTGCCAAGCACTGCCGCGCGGGTATGGTGCGCCCAGGAATCTTGATCATCTGCCTGCACCGCCTGGCGTGATGCTTTATCTGCCTGGAACATGGACTCTTTCATATCGCGGGTCCAGGACAACCAGCAATCGTTAAGGTGCGTCATTGCCAGCAAACTCCAGGCTCTGGAATTGGACTCATCAAGTTTAAGTGCTTCCAGCACCAGTTCACGGGCTTCTTTGGTGCTTTCATAAGTGGTTTGCCAGAACTGATATCTGGCGCGCATGACGAGTTCCCACTGCCGGAAACTGGAAGGCCGCTGCAGCGCAACTGCAGATTGATGGCTTAAGAATTCCGGTTCGATTGAGCCAATCATATGTTTGAGAATCTGATCCTGGAACTGATACATATTCTCTACCTCACCCACCAGTTGTTTGCTCGACACCACTGTCTGGGAAGGCACATCCACCAGGAAGAACGACGCTTTGATTTGCTCTCTGGTGCCGCGCAGGCGGCCATGTAACACGTAGTGGGCGCCGAGCTTGCGGCCAAGCTCCGCGGGTGCTTCCTGGCTGCCGCTCAAACTCAAGCTGGTGCCA
Organism: Pseudomonadales bacterium; assembly: GCA_046290215.1. Taxonomy (GTDB): domain Bacteria; phylum Pseudomonadota; class Gammaproteobacteria; order Pseudomonadales; family Azotimanducaceae; genus JAHRVQ01. The sequence goes on from JBKAGC010000067.1 coordinate 7,655, forward strand.
ATGTCATAGACAATCAGCCAGCGCGAGGCCGACAGGCCAGCAACAATATCCTCGGTAATACCATCAACAATGTGTGGATCGAGCACCTGTTCTGAGCCGGGCTGTTGCGCGACGCAAGGCAATACCAGGATTCTGGGGGTCTCATCTATGTGTTGGCGATCGTACACCGGCGCAGGTGCTGTATCGCGCCCGGTAAAGCACCAGTCTTGGAAGTCTTGATCCGAAAGTTTGATTTGATCCCAGCTCACATCAAACAACTTCAAAATTGTCCCCCAGCGCCGTTTTGGCACGGCATAGGATGGCCAATCCGGGTGCAGGCTAGGTTTGGCACTGGCGTAGTTTGAGTCCTGATGCTTAAACCAGGCCTCTACTCCATGCATAGAAATTGCCTCGCCGGACGCCGCCATCTGCCGGGCGAGATCCTTTCGCGAGCTAATCTGGGCGTTGCGCCCCACATCTATCAAGCTTTGCAGCTTTTTGGTGGTGAGCAAGCCGGTGGTTTGGTCGTCAATCTTCATCAATGGAAAAAACCGCGTACTTATCCGTACTTTTTCGCAGATACGATAATACCGGATGCGGCGGCATCATGGGCGTCAAATAACTGATGAATTTTTAATCAGCCCGAAAATGCTTAATCACAACCTAGCCTTTGCCGAGCCAACTTTAACGCCGCCCGTCCATGTACCAAAAATCGACGCGAGCCCCGATGCCCTGTTGGTGACGCGGATTCGGGCCAGAGACACGGCCGCCGAGCACCAACTGGTGGCACGATTTCACCCCGCCGTGAAAAAACTGGCCCGCCAGTTGGGCGCTGACGCCAATTTGAGCGAGGACCTTGCTCAGGAAACCCTGCTCAAGGTATTGATCAATCTGCGCGCTGGCCGTCTTAAAGACGCCTCCCGGCTCGCTGCCTATATCAATCAAACAGCACGTTTCACTTACTACGGCTGGCAACGTAACAAGAACAACCAGCTAGAGCTCTGGGAGTCTTGTGATGATGCCAGGCACGAGTTCGAGACCGAGCAAGCCGTAGTGGCTGCGAATGAACAGCGCTGGCTCGCCAGACAAATCCACAAGCTCAACATGCCCCGGGATAAACAACTGCTGCTTCGCTTTTACTTTGACCATCAAGACAAGTGCGCGGTATGCGCGGAACTGGACCTTAGCCCGCATCAATTCGACAAATTGATGTGCCGGGCTCGAAAACGCTTACAGAAGATTGCCCGTGATTAATCTAGATTCCACACCTGAGTTCCTGAAAGGCGGCGTTATTGGCACGCTTTCTTTCGTGTTTGTGCTGATTTACCTACGGTATGTGGATAGCAGGCTCATGACCTGTAAATGCCCTGTGCCCACAACCTTGTCCATCACGCACTACATCCGCGCTTTTGTGGCACTATTGGTTGCCTGCAGTGTGATCACCACACCTAACATCTTCAACATGGGCCTGACGGGCAGCCCTTCGGAACTACTCTTTGCCATGTTGGTGGCCCTGCTCGTCAACATCATTGTTGGATATCTAGCCGTGCAGGTGTTTCTCACCCGAATCGAGATTCATGGCAGCACCATCACCACCCGTTCGCCCCTCGGTCAGAAAAAAATCAACCTCAACAAGTTAACCCGCGTCAGAATCAACAGCCGATTTCAATTTGAGTTATCAGACTCTGACCACACCATTCGCTTTTGCCACTTCGTGAACAGCAAACCCGCGCTGATTGAACACATCATTCAGCATGCGCCGTATGAGAGTACGCGAGGACTGCGGGAAGCTTTGGACCACAGTGCTTAAGCGAAAATTCATGGCAAATATCCTACAGACACCCTGGCTGTCATCGTTAACATAACCCTCGAAGTACCCAGCAAACTCTCTCCATCGTCTGGATTGGCCAGACGGTACAACTCCAAATAAGGAAGAACTATGAGAGAACTACAAAGTAACGAGGTTGAGCAAGTCGCTGGTGGCTATCAGGGTTTTAAAATTCCCTTTTTTGACGATTTTATTCCGGCTGAAACCTTTAAGGGCAAGCCTGCCGGCGCGCTTGGCGCAGCCGTCCTGGGTTGGCAAATTGGTACCTCTATTGGCAACGGGATCAATGCGTTTAATCAGTACTACAGCGGTATGAGTCTTGGCGTTGCCATTCATCGAACTGTGAATGGTGCCTCGCATTTACCGCCAAGCGGCATGACCATCACAAAAGTTGAAGAAATGTAGGAGCAAATTGTGAGCAAAGATACCAGCTATGAATTCAGATACGTGCCCCCGGAAGAGCGAAGAAAGGTCTTGGCTGCGAAGGCCATCATCTTTCTCATCTGTGCAGTGAGTCTGATTGGCATTGCCGTCGGTGATTGGGAGGTCTCCACTCGCTTTGCCATGGCTAGCTGGGTAGCGTCTGGTATCTTTGTTTACACTAACGTGCAGAAAGTTAGAGTAGAGCTAGAGGAAGTAATCACCCCTGGATTTGACTATGAGGGCGTCGAGTATATTGTGCTGGGCCTTCTCTTAAATCTCTATAGCTTCTACTTAAACCTGGTTTAAAAGCAACTGGTGACTAGCCGGCTTCGAAGCTGCCCCGCCTGCCGCCAGAAATGCCTCCACATCGAAAAACTCGCCGCGGGACTGGAGTGCCCTCACTGCCATGCCCTGGTTGAAGTGGACGCATTATACTCTTTCGGCATTCCGATCTTGCTCGCGCCGGCGGCGGCGGTCGCCTTTCACTTCGAGCTTGGGGTACCCGGCATTAGCGCCACGGTGTTGCTGGTTGTCTTTACCGCTGGTTATCGATCCGTTTGGGTTAAGTACCTACCTCTCAAGGAGTATAAGAGTTAGCCTGCAGCCGCTGTGACGCCGCCTCCGGAGAATTGGCAGCATCGCCAATCCTAAACTACGCTTATTTGGTGCAACTGTATAAGAATCAACCATGCGCCTATTAATCGTCGATGACAGCAAACTCTCTCGCCTGATGTTACGGGCCATTGTCGAAGACACCTACCCCGATAGTCATATCATCGAAGCTGCCACTGGCGATGAAGCTATCACCCAGGTTGAGCAACACCCGGAATTCGACATCGCCATTGTCGATTACAACATGCCCGGGATGAATGGCCTTGAGCTTTATCAACAACTTCAGGGTCAAATTAGTCGCCGTGCCCTGCTCACCGCCAATATTCAGCCCCATATCCGCGAAGAAGCCGAGGCCATGGGGGTGACAGTTTTGAACAAACCGATATCCGAGGAAGTAATACGCCCATTTATTCAAGGCTGAGGGAAGCGGCACATGAACGAGCTAACAGAACTAGAAGAAGATGCTCTGATCGAAATTTTTAACATTGGCATTGGCCGCTCTGCGAACGTCTTAAATCAGCTCGCCAATGAACCGGTGAGCATCGATATCCCAAAATTACACCTGGTGAGATCCCAGGAAGCCATCACCAAATTACTCAAAATCCGCCAGGAACCTGTTAGTGCTGTAAAGCAAGCCTTCACTGGCGACTTTTCTGGGCAGGCTATTTTGCTGTTTAACCAGGAAGATGGCTTAAAGCTGGTACAGCGCTTGTTGCAAGACACTGTACCGCTGGATTCGTTGTCGGAGTTAGAGCAAGACTCCCTGTGCGAGATCGCCAACATCATTTTGAATGCCTGTTTTGGCACGGTGATCAACTTTCTGAAAGCAGACATTAACATCGAGATGCCGGAATTCCGTCAGGGCTTAATCCAGGACATTTATGATTCTGCCGATCAGAACGACTGGTCATTGTTTTTAGAAGTACGCTTTACCCTGCCATCAGATTCCATCGAGGGTTCAGTTGCCATCGTCATGGGAGTGAAGTCGCTCACTGTGTTCAGAGAGTCTGTACAGGCCCTTGTGGACGGGGTGACCGCAGCTTAAACCGTTATGAAATCGCCTTACGATCAAGTATTTGCCAGGGTTTCAGCAGACATCGAAATCGGCTTAATGCTGCTTGATGTTGATCTCAACGTGCTCGCAATTAACAAGTGGCTGTTAAAGCGCAGCGGCCTGGATCGTTCCGCGGTGATTGGTTTTCACGTCGCGGAGATTTTTCAGCTTGAGCCCGACTCGCGTTTTATTCATAGCTGCGAGCAAACCCTGGCGCTTGGCACGCCTACTGTCTTGTCCAATCGGCTTAACCCCGAGATACTGCCGCTGTATCAAGTTGGTCAGGCGGGTAATCCAAACGCCAGAATTTGCCAGTCGATTTCGCTTAAGCGAATTCAAGAACAAGACCGGGATTACTGCACGGTGCAAGTGGAAGATGTGACGTCCACCGTGCGCCGTGAGCAAACCTTAAAACATCTTGCTGAGGAAAATGAGCTGGCGCGTATTCGGGCAGAGCGAGATAGCCAGGTTAAGTCTGACTTTCTCGCCACCATGAGCCACGAAATCAGGACCCCCATGAACGGTATCCTTGGCATGTTGGGCTTAATCTCTGGTACAGAACTAAACAAACGTCAGGAACATTTTGTGAGCCTGGCTAGTTCTAGCGCCACCAGTTTGCTACACATCATTAATGACATTCTCGACTTCTCGAAAATCGAAGCTGACCGCATGGAAATCGACGAGTTCGAGTTTGATCTAGAAAGTTTGATTACCGAAATTGCCCAGGGCCAGGTACTGCGCGCCCGTGAGAAGGACCTGGAACTAGTCCTCGATATTGGCGGCTTATCCCGGCGATTTATTACCGCCGACCCCGGGCGCTTGCGTCAGATCCTAAACAATTTGTTAAGCAACGCCATTAAGTTTACCGAGGCAGGTGAAGTGGTGATCAAAGCCTACTTTACCGGTGCCGATAGCGATCTCACCTTGCACTGCGACGTGATCGATACGGGTATTGGCATTCCTGAAGCAAAGATTGATCAACTGTTCGAACCCTTTATCCAGCAGGATGCGACTACTACCCGTAAATATGGTGGTACTGGCCTGGGGCTCGCGATTGCGAGAAAGCTCTGCCGATTAATGGATGGTGAATTGACCTGCACCTCGCAAGAAGGTGTTGGCAGCACTTTCTCTTTTCAGGTGGCGGTCAAACCAGCCGCTGTTGAAACCACCTTCACCATGCCAACTGCGGATATTTCTGGGCTCAAGGTACTGATTGTAGATGACAATCAAACCAATCTCATTGCCCTTGAGAACCAACTAAAACAGTGGCATATCCAGGTGGAGTCGGCGCTTTCAGGCGACGCGGCCTTACAACTGCTGGCCGAGCGAGGGCCAGACTATTACCAGATCGCGATTCTGGATATGCAAATGCCGCAGATGGATGGCGCTATGCTGGCAAGAAAAATCAAAACTCAATCGGAACACGAAAATCTTGCGCTGGTCATGCTAACGTCCATGACCAGTCGCGGCGATGCGGCCTATTTTGCAGCCCTGGGGTTTTCCGGCTATTTGCCAAAACCTGCTGCGCCAGAAGCCCTGCGCGACACCTTGCGTATCATTACCGATGCCGGCGATGCCCTGGCTCGCGCCAGGCCTCTGGTGACCGGTCACCATATTAGCAGCGTGAGAAAACATCGCAGTGAAGTGACCCGCAAGATTTTGGTAGCCGAGGACAATGAAATTAATCGAGAATTGATCGATGCGATGTTGTGTGACGACTTCGACTTACACTTTGCTGCGAACGGCACAGAAGCCATCGACGCGGTTCGCACCGAGCAAGATACCAATCCGTTTGATTTGATTATCATGGATTGCCGCATGCCAGATGTGGACGGCTACGAGGCCACTCGTGTTATTCGCGCCGGGTTATCGGGCATTACCCAGACTAGCTTGCCGATCATTGCCCTGACCGCCAACGCCATGCCGTTGGACAAAAAGGCCTGCTTTGACGCCGGTATGAACGATTATCTGACCAAACCTATTGATCCTGACTTGCTCACAGAACGGCTCAATTTTTGGCTCAGCAAGCCTGGCCACGGCGCGCTGAGTAACGTCTAGACTTAGACTGTGAACAGTCAATCTCAAACAACGCTAGCTCTTCGGCTCAGCGCTGACAAAATGCGCCTGCAAGCCGAGATCACACATTTTGTGCAAGGCCACGGCATCACCCGCCAGGCGGTGTACGACGCCGCGACCGAGCAGGGCGTGTTAGAAACTTATCTGGATGACCCGGCCATTGACGCTCTCTTAATGGACGGCGAACGGCGAATTATCGCAATGGGCCGCGAGGCTCAACATGGAAGCGATGCTGAATTCAGTGAAACGTTTTTTGTGGATAACGACCCGGCACCGAATCTTGATACTGCCGATGTGGCTCATTACTACCAGACTAAACGCTACATCACAGTAGAAGAAGGCGAAGTGGTGATGCGGCGTACGCCTGCTACTGAGGGTGAAGACGGTGAGAATTTACTCGGCAAAAAATTAAAGGCAAAAAAAGGTAAAGACCCGAAGTTTAAAAAATACCCTGGTAGCAAAACCTCGGACACAGACCCTGATGTTCTGGTGGCGTCATTTAAGGGTCACCCGATCCTGCAAGTCCAGGGTGTAAAGGTAGATCCCACACTGGTATTTAAAGAAGCAGATCTCGCCACTGGCAATATCAACTTTGACGGCTCGGTGCTAGTTAATGGCGATGTGCATCCGCAAGTTTCCATTATGGCCACGGGCGATGTGTTTATAAAAGGCGCCGTGCAGGACGCCTCGGTAGAAGCCGGTAACAATATCGTCATCAACGGCGGTGTTATGAGTACCCAGCCGCCAGGCAAATACGACAGTCTTAAAATCACCACTAAAATCAAAGCCGGTGGGGACATACACGCCAAGTACCTCAGTCAGGCTGGCGTGAAAGCAACAGGCAGTATCCAGGTGCAAAACCTGATCATGAATTGTGAAGTCATTGCAGAACAAGCGCTTATCGTGGGAGCCAGCGGTGGTAAAGGTTGTTTGATTGGCGGCACGACAATTGCTGGCCAATCAGTCACTGCTAACGAGATTGGCTCAGCCGCGTATTTACCCACGCAAATACTCTGTAGCGATGCGGCGGAAGCCAGGGCCAAATTCTCGAACACTTCCAGTTTGCTGCACCGAAGAATCCGGGAACGAAACCAGATGCTAGAGATCCTTGATCGGATTGCCAAACACCCAGCGCCCAGGATTGGTGAGATCACCATCAACCGGCGCAAGAAAATCGAAGCCGCGATAGCGAACATCAACAAGATTTTAAAGCACTTACGAGACGAACAAATCACGCAGAAGCACGAGGTTGCCGAGGCCGATGCGGCTTTTGTCCAGGCAAAACGCAAGCTCTACCCCGGCGCCAACATTCAAATCAACGGCCAACACTATGTCCCCAATGAAGAACGCCGGGCCACCACGATTACTTGCCCCGAGGGGCAACTCAAAATTAGCTAGGACCTCCTATGGATAACTCTATGCAAAATCAGCCAGCACAAACCAGTCAAGGTGACACAGAGGTTGCAGTGATCATGACCACCAACTTGACCACCGCGACGCCAGCTGATCCTCTGGTGGAGGTGGCCCGCTTGTTCAGAAATGTCAGCTTCCATCACTTACCCGTGGTGGCAGGTGATCGTTTGCTGGGGATTATTTCCGATCGGGATGTATCCAATTGGTTAGCTGGGCCAAAAGAACCAGATCAAAGCGCGTCTGACATCATGTCGAAAGAACCTGTGACCGTACATTCGACCACCAGCGTTGAAACCGCTTCTATTTTACTCCTGGAGAATCCGTTCTCTTGTTTGCCCGTGGTCAACGACCAGCACAGCCTGGTTGGGATCCTAACCTGGAAAGATCTTCTACGGTTTTACGTTTATCACACTTAATTCAGGCTTCCGGGGGAGATTGTGGTCTAAAACCAGGTATGACTCGCGTTCCCCAAAGCAGCCTCCTACACTTGTTC
>JBKAGC010000068.1:0-15506 GCA_046290215.1 Pseudomonadales bacterium
TAAACTTGAACTGGTCAGAACATCCTGGCCGACCTTAATGGCGGACTTCAGAAAAGGCCGGTTTGATATTGGCATGAGTGGCATATCGATCAATTTGAGTCGGGCGAAAACTGCATTCTTCTCCCAGCCTTACCATACTGGTGGCAAAGCAGCGATCGCCCGTTGCGAGGATGCTGATCGCTATAACTCACTCGGCAAAATCGACAGTGAAAATGTCAGGGTGATTGTTAATCCCGGCGGGACTAATGAGCGGTTTGTTAACCAGAACATTCACGCCGCGACCATTATCAGACACCCCGATAACCTGACGATATTTGCTGAGATCATAGAGCAGCGGGCTGACGTCATGATCACCGATGCCATTGAGGTCAAGGTCAAAGCAAATCGCTATGCAGCACTGTGCGGCACCCTTAAGAATAAAACCTTCAGCTTTCAAGAAAAGGCTTACCTGCTACCCCAGGACACTGTATGGCAGAACTACGTCAACACCTGGTTAGGGTTAAGACAAGGCGATGGTACGCTGCGTAACGTGTTTATTCAGCATCACGCGGATTAACCAATTTTAATTCCCACTCTACTTCCGGCACCGGTTGCTGCTTAAGAAACGCTTCTATCATGGCGTTACATGCCTCCGGGGCTTCTTGTTGCACCCAATGAGAGACCCGCGGCAGGTAGCGAATAGTCAGGTCATTTACAAACTCCTCGGTGCCGTAAGTGGATTCCTTGGTAAGAGCCACATCATCTTCGCCCCAGAGCATCAAAGTTGGCACCTCGATTTTCGGGATTGCCTCAACAGGTGTGGTTTTACGGAACTTGAGAAGTGCCCGATAATAATTAACCATCGCCGTTAAGGCGCCAGGTTGGTCGGCGTTGCGACGATACACCTCCACCACCTCATCAGGAAACTTACTCTTATCCACCGCAGAATTTTTAATCGCATCTGCCACCGGCTGAGCGTGATTGCGACCGAGCATTTTTTCCGGCAGTTTGGGTATTTGAAAAAAGAATACATACCAGGACTTTTTCTTCTGCGCCCAGCTATCTTTGATCAAGCGCTGCATTGGGCCAGGGTGCGGGACATTACAAATAATTAAGTGACTGATCGGACGAATCTTTTCGATCGCAAACTGCCAGGCAATCACAGCGCCCCAGTCATGTGCGATTAACACCGTCTCACTTTTACCCGCGGCATCAATCAAAGCGCCCACGTCCGCCATCAGATTATCCAATTTGTAATCTTCCACTCGCGGCGGCCGACTGGACTTGCCATAGCCCCTCAAATTCGGTGCCCAGACTTCATACCCCATGGCCGCCAGAAACGGCAACTGGTAGCGCCAGGAAAACGAGTGTTCAGGAAACCCGTGTAAACAAATGGCCAGCTTATCGCCGTTGCCGCACTTGTCCACTTCAAAGGTGAGGCCATTGGCCTCAACAAACTCCGTGCGAATTTGCTCAGAGCGCACGCTTGGATCAACAATGTCTAGACTCACCGCTAACTCCTAGTAAGATAACTAACTATCACTGTGGCAAAGCTACCTGAGCCTTCAAGCAATTGGTAGCGAGAAAAAAGGAACCGTTGTGGCACTAGAACTACACCAGTTTGCTTCTTCTCACTTTAACGAGAAGGCGCGCTGGGCGCTGGACTATAAAGCGATCCCGCACAGACGTATTAGTTACTTGCCCGGCCCCCATATGCCAGCCATCAAAAAACTAACCAATGGCAATACAACCACGACGCCTGTTTTAGTTGCTGGCGAAACCGTGCAATGCTCGGCCAACATCATTGCTTACCTGGAAGAACACTATCCTGAGCCGCCGCTCTACCCCAGTGAGCCGGGTCCGGCCCTCGGCTGGCAAACCCGCTTGGATGCGGAACTTGGTCCTGCCGTGCGAACGGTGGTGTTTGCGGTGCTGGTGAATGAACCTGGATTTCTGACCTTGACCTTTGCCCGGGACAAACCCTGGTTTAAGCAAACCGCATTTCGCGCCATGTTGCCGATGTTGTTGCCAATCATAAAAAAAGCCAATGGCGCTGACTCAGAGGAAAACATCCAGCATTGCCAGGGTGTGGTTGACGATTATCTGAACGAAATAGCCAGAGTCACTGCTGCAACGGGGTACCTCGTTGGCGACAACTTCACCGTGGCGGATTTGACTGCCGCAGCGCTTCTGGCGCCGCTAGCGAAACTCAATCATGAGGATATGCGCAGACCCACGCCAATGCCCCAGGCGATGACCGCACTCATCAACGCTTACGCCGAACACCCAACCTTACAATGGGTGCATAGGATGTACGATCAACACCGGCCCCGTTAGCATGAGCGACACCAAAAAGACCGGAATGTTTTATATCAAGCGCCAGACTGACACCGGCGAAACCACAGACGTGGTGGTATTGGACAAGGGCGTTGAAATTGCCCGCTATGCATCAGTGGCGGAATTCGTTGCAAAACATCGAGAGGGTCTCTACGCCATTGGTCGTCTGGAAGAAAATCTAGAACAAGCCATCGAAAGCCACTACACCCCCTACCCCTTTGACCCAAACAAATCCCAGTAAGCAGGGTTACTAAAAAACTTCCCGCCAGTAAATCACTTTATCGTGACCACGGAATTGACCAAAGATCGCCGTACCGAATGGGTCTTGGGGGCCGCTACCAGTCCAGTCATATTCAAGCCAGGATGGCGCATCCAACGTCACGTCAACGCTCCCGGTATTGGTTGCACCGGGACTAGATAACAATAAACCTTGCCCAGTAAGCGACCTGCCTGATGCCAAATTGGTGAGCGCTGATGGGGACAATACTGACACCGCGGGCAACCCATCCTGATAATTACCTAAACTTACTTCACTAGCCTGGTAACTGGTACAGCTATCTGCCCCATTCACCATATAACTGCCGCCATTGAACACAGTGGTGCGAACTGCCACTTCCAGCGGGCTTGTCTCAGAACCAAACGCATTTTGCACTTCAAGCCGCCCGTAAAACACCTCGGTGGCGCTGCCGATAGTTCGCGCGTTACAGGTTCCAGCGCTCCCGCAGTCACCGGTGGTAGCCGCGTTCATATCTAAACCCGAGAGTTCAAGCCCATCTACCGGGTCGTTCAGGCTAAGTCCCAGTTGTAACGATTGGTAAGGACCGTCTGGAATGGTGAGCCGGCTAAATGTTTGAATCGTGCTAGCAAAGGATCTCACGCCATTGACCCAGTTTGACGAGATACTGGGCAAACGACTTGCTAGATTCACCCCTGTGTTGGCGTTCTCGGCGACCATTTGCAGACTGGCAACACCACCAGCGCCAATCAAGCTGCTGTCATAGTTACGCAGCACGTTAAAACCGACTCCGCGAGCTTCAAGTTGGTAGCTGATACCTAATGCGGGCTGCCCCATATAGGTTCGATTACCACAAGCACCAGAAACTCCGCTTGATACTAAACTCAAGCTTGCCGGGGCAAACCGCCCAACATTACTCGTTAGCGTACCGCTCACATCCCCGCTTGCTAGATAGCTGCCATCGGCAATGCCTAATTGCAATTGCACAATGCCCACTTCATCGAAGCTAACACTGTTATTTTCAAACCGGCCGGCCATACTCGTGGCGACAAAATCAGTGCCATTGCCAAGATTGCCGTCATTACCGCTGCCGAGAAAGCCGCCTGCTGGAGCAACGAGAGTAGCTGCACTGACAACAAGCCCTTCTGCCGAGGCCTCGTTACCAAAATTAGGCGTTAGGCTACCTTCAGCATCTCGAACCTCTGCCCGTACCGTAAAACCCACACCAGCTGCAACAAACCGTGCCCCGGTCATGGAACTCGCCCCAGGATTAGCTCCTCCACTGCTATTCGCTATGCTGGTAACAACCAGATCTGCAGGTCGCACCACGAACGGTGCGGTTGCACCGCGAATGGCACCATCTTTCATTTCAATTTGAATGCGCCCAACGTCCTTATATTTCACAGGCACACTGGCTTGCCCACTTGAGAAGGTCACCGTTTGGGAAACTGCTGCCGCCTCGCTAACGGCAATCCCCTGGCCAGCAACAGTGGGTACTATGGTGCCAGTTGACGGGTCATCATAGTCAAGCCAAAAGGCCAAATTCTGATTTCCCGAGTAGCTTTCAATCACCCCACAGGTTCCATCGGTTGGCGACTCACCATAGGCAGTAAGATGAATGTTGAAGCTAGTCCCGGCTACTTGTGCGGTGACCGGGTCATTGATAGTGGCGGGCGGCGGATTACTCAGTGCTGACTGGGTAACCGTGAAACCCGTTGGCTGAAATAACAGATTACCCTCGGTATCATCATCCCGGGTGTCACTATCCGTCGTCAGATAGGCGTCAAGGTCAAAGCTGCTTGTACCTTGTTGGTAATTCAAAGCAAAAGTGGCGACGCCCTGATCAATTGCAGCAAAACGATACGCCATAAGCCCATCGTCGGTGATACCGTCCACAAAACTTCCACCGCCGCTCAGCAGCGTAAAAGTGCCGCGACCAGTTTGGGTATTGATGGTAATTTCTTCATCGAAGTCTGTGATCGTGTCCCCGTCCCTATTCACTGCAGTAACTGTAAAAGACTCAGGCAGACAGTGGATCCCCGCGCCATCATGGGTAATCACAAAGTGACTTAATCCTGTGCTGGTACCATCGTTCTCACAGGTGCTCTCCATACCGATGGCTGAAAGTTCCGTGGTGCTTAGATTTAAAGTCACGTCATTTTTTAATTCCACCTTGCCGTCGCTCAGGATCATGCCGGTAAAGTTAGTCCGGTCCCTTAGCCTAATTCTGCGATTGTTGTCACCCAACAACACTGCAGTAACCCGTGAATCATTGCCTGATTCAAACTCTGCATTGCTATGTAGGAACACAATTAAATCCTGTGGATCACCCGCCGTGTTGAGACGAAAGCGATCGCCTATATCGAACTCATCTTTGATATGAATTCTGGTTGGATACTCCGCCGTAATCCTGGAGTCATTACCGGCATCCAGTGTGTCGATAAAGTAAGTACCGGCTGAAAAAATTACTGTGGCACGATCCCGGATGCGTAGACGATCAATATGAAATGGACCTGCGCCAGTGAAGGTAAAAGTCCGGTCGTTACCCACAGTGATGTCATCAAGGAAAATTTCATCGGCACCGTCAAGGGGTGAGTCGTCTTCGTCCAGGTCGGTGCGGCTTGAGTTGTCAGGAAAACTCGCCGGATCAAACTCTGGCAGACTAAAGCCATCCGTTAGCGTTGAACCATTTAGGTTGATCGCTGTGTCTGCACCATAGTCACGTTTACGGATCACGTTGCCATTAATTCTAACGCGATCATCAACCTCCACTTCGGAAGCGGAATGCACGGCGAAGTCTGCCGGTATGGCGTCACATGAACTTACGCCGCCATCTCCTGAGCCACTGCCTATGCAAGTTGAAACGCTAGCCAATGCAGTTTGTTGCGTGCTACTCAGGTGCAGCCTGACCCTTCTAGCAATTTCCACTTTGCCATCAGAGAGCAGGGATCCGGTGAAATCCACACCTTGCTCAAGCTTAACGTCACCGTTTTGATCGCCATAAACCACACCAGAAAACTCAGAATCCTCCTTAACCTCAAACTTTGCACCCCGATAAAGAAACACCACAAGTTTTTCCGGGTCATTCCCCGCATTAAACTCAAAGCCCTGTTCGATCTTTAGCTCCTCATCAATGTGAAGACGAACGGATGAATTGACGATTAGCCGGCCACTCCTTTCGATATCAAATTTGCCAATATAAAAAGTACCGGCATCCAGAGTAATGGTCGCCCCCTGTTCTACTTTGAGTTCTTTAATATGAAAAGGGCCATCGCCACTAAAGCTAAAAGCGTCGTTTCTCTCGACCTTGATCTCCTCATAGAAAACCTCAGTGTCACTACTGAGGCTATTCCGCTCCCCACTATCGAGTTTTCTATTTGATGAGTTGCGTGGAAATGAAGCCGGTTCTAAACCTGGAAAGGCGATGGTTGCTGGCGCTACCGCACCACCCGGTTCAATGCCGTGGGCATCAAAGTCATCCCTTGCGACACGGTTACCGTTGATTCGGACGTTGCTCCCAACTTTTAACTCGGAGGCAGAGTAGACGCCATAACCTGACTCAAGGGTGCCACAGCTTTCCGCGGTGACCAGGGACGAACTCCCCATCATGAACAACAGCAATACCCAGCGCATGGAGTTGACTCAAAAACGACCAATCTAATGAGTATAGGTAAAAATCCACGAGGTACCTTTTTCAAACATTCAAAGAAACCCTTGTTTTTCGGGCACAAATTGAAAATTGATCCATACTGATATCAAGGAATCTTTGATAAACGGAAGTTTTGCGTGATTACCATTTCTGAAATCGTGGTAATTGGCCTACTAGAGGTGTTTGCTGTACTGCTTTTGGCGGTAGGGCTTTTGCTGTTTCTGAATCACAACTTGCATAAACGCGGCAAAAGCCTTTCGACCCAACTTACCCAACTTAAAGAAACCACTAAGTTCTTGTTAGATAAGGTAAATGAGCACGGCAAGCAAACCTACTCATTCTTCCTGGGTAAAGCCGTTGAGCAAGCCAGGGCTGAAACTGAGGAGCTACTGAACTGCACGGATCCGCAGTTTTCCTCAGAGCAGACAGAAATAGAAAAAGCTTCTCTTATGCGCTATTTACTGCTTGAGGCTGAATTAGCCGCTGAGTGCGAAGAGGATGCTGAACGTAAAGCGGAAGCCCGGTCATCCCGGCTAACGGCCCTGGTCCATGACCTGGAAGCAACCAATCCGCTCCTCAAGGCGCCGAGCGAAGGTTCGATTGAACTCGACGAGGCAGATCTCAAGCAAAAGTGGGGTTATCTCTGCGAGGCTGCCATTGATCTCGTGGTGAATCGCAGTGCACAAAGCGCCGAAGACCTGGTGGACATTATCAAAGTCATCAATTCTGACCTGTCCCTTGCCGACATCATCATGCCGGAGCGCGAATTCAATACTTCTGATTCAGTGATCCACATCAAGTCTGAAACTGATCGCAGTCGTGAGGTGATCGCCAAGTTGCTCTCAGAACGCAATGCAGCAGAGGCGGAGATCAGCGTCAAAGCCACAGAACTAGAGCGTTTGCAGCGCTTTTTGAATGAGTCTGAGGTGGTCATCACGCAGCTAGAGAGTGACTACCATGCGGCTGAAGAAGCATTACAGAAACTGAAGGAATCCTCTAGCGGCGGCGAAGATGTGGCTGAAATGAAGCAACTTATCGAGCGCTTTACTCGTGAAAGTAGCGAAATGCTCATCTGCATAGATACCCTGGAGCAGGAAAATTCAGAGTTAAAAGCACAGCTCGGGCTGCAATAACGTCACACAACAAATGCCTCGCAGAAAATTTTAAAACAAACACACCTCGAACTTCCGGTAAACCTCGTTTATCGCAACCACTCGCAAAATTGCACCCCGAATTGTGCAGAAAAAGTTGGCCTTTTCCCGCAAATAATGAGATAGACTGAAATCAATTCGTTTTGAGCGAATTGTTATAAACAACAAGAGGGAAAACCTATGCGACAAATACGGGAGATTTGTCATAAGGCGATTCTGGCGGGGGCTGTTGTATTTAGCCCGGCTGTAATCGCTGAGCAAGAACTCGAGGAAGTGATTGTAACGGGTTCTTATATTAAGGGGACACCAGGAGACGCTCCGTCACCTGTACAAACTTTAAGCCGTGACGACATTGTGGTGTCCGGTGTATCTGATGCCTCAGAACTGATTCGAAATCTGGAAATCGCCAGCGGTTCCGACACCGCGGCCCAGAACGAAACACGCTTCAACGGCAACTCAGGGTCTGGTCTTGCTAACGTGAACCTACGCGGCGTTGGACCAACAGCTACCCTGGTCTTGATGGACGGCAAACGACTACCATTTGCCGGTCAAAAACTCGCCGACGGCGATCGCTTCGTCGACGTAAACTCCATTCCAATTACTATGATTGAACGAGTCGAGGTCTTAAAAGACGGCGGTTCTGCTATTTATGGTTCTGACGCGATTGCTGGTGTGGTGAACTTCATTACCCGAACCGACTTTGAAGGGTTTGAGGTCTCTGCAAAATACCAGGAAACGTCCAAAGGCTCGCAAGACGACAACACCATAGGCGCAATCTTCGGTTGGGCCAGTGATGACGGCGACACCAATTTTGTGATCGGCGGCGAGTACTTCGACCGCGGCCACCTTGAGTCGTCAGATCGACGCGACCTGACCAACGATGTTTATCCGCTGCAAAATGTCACCATCGTGAACAGCGCCACATTCAATGGCCCAGACCGACAGTGCGGCACCATTTTGAACACCGTGACGAATAACGGCTTTGGCAGCGCACCGAACCAGTGTGGTCGAAATGGCAGTGATACAGAGCTACTGATTCCTGAACAGGAACGTACCAGCATCATGGCCAACTTCACTCATGTGTTCAGCGAACGTGCAGAACTGTACGGACAGATGTCCTACCTGGATTCAGGTTCAGGCGAGAGCCGCCCGGTTCACGTTGGCCCAATTGAGCCCAAGTACGCCTTACCTGGCATCTTGAATGCTTTGGTACCTTTCGGTATTGGCTCTAGCCCAACTAACGATCCATCAAATATATTGCTGGGCGGCAGCACGATTCCCGATCTGGCAACGGCGCAAGCTGTCGCTGCCGGCCTCGGCTTACCTGCAGCAGCAGCGCCCAATCTCATTTTACCTTTGGAACTTGTAGACTATGAGGTGCGAGTACCGGGCGTTGATGCTGATCGTGATTTCTTTGCCCGCAATGAGCAAGAAACCACCCGCATCCAGCTTGGTTTAAGGGGTGACTTTGAAATTGGTGATCGTCCATGGAGTTATGATTTTTCCGTGACCCACGGCGAATCTGAATTTCAGACGCACTTCCTGGGTTTGGACAGTGACCGACTAGAGCTTGCTCACTACGGTCTCGGCGGCCCGAACTGTACACCTGATGGCAACCTCACTAACCCCATTGCGCGCGGTTTAATCGCAGGTGCTGATGGCATCATTGATACTAGCGTATCTACTCCGGGTGCCCAGGGTGCAATTGAAGGCACCATCGCTGCACTAGCTGGCACGCTGCCGGGTCAACCATTTATCAATCCAGATAATGTGCTGCTCGCGTTAACCAGTAGTAATCGCGGCGACAACAGCCAGGGTTGTTTCTTCTTCAACCCATACCTGACTCGCGCGAACACCTATCCTAACAGCGAAGAATTGCTGCAATGGTTGGAGGTCCCTATTAGCCCATCAAACGACACAGAAACTTATCTGACTGCGATTGATCTGGTTTTCAGCGGCGAAATCTACGATCTTGATGCCGGCCCCATTGCCATGGCTTTTGGTTTACAGCGTCGTGAAGAAGGTCGCGAGACCAAGGTCAACGCCAAAACCATTGGTGCGGTGAACTCTTTTGGCCAGCTTAGCAATCAGGAGTCAGTTTCCGGGTTGTCTGAAAACCGTAACTTTGATGCTGACCGTGACATCACAGCAGCATTCTTTGAGTTCCAGATCCCTGTTACCGAAGACATTGATGTGCAGCTTGCTGGTCGTTATGAGGACTACGGTGATGACATTGGCTCAACCTTTGACCCGAAAGTGGGTATTCGTTGGCAAGCCACTGATTCTTTGACGCTGCGCTCCTCAGCCAGTAGTTCCTTCCGCGGTCCTGGTCTTGCCCAGGTAGAAGAAGGTACCGGCTTTAGCCTTGAGTTTGGCGTTGTGGATCTTCTTGGTGAAGGTACCAATGCCGCTGGCCCGAACTGTGTTCGCACCGGTCGTTGTGCATTCCCTACCGGGACTGATATTCCGACGATTACCATCGTAAAACAGGGCCTTGCAACGCCTACCCTGCAACCGGAAGAAGCAACGACTTTCAACATTGGCGCGATATGGGCACCAGTAGACGGCCCTCTTGAAGGTCTGGAAATTGGTATTGACTACTACAACATCGAGTTTGAAGAGAAAATCATCGATGTACCAACCCAGTCTCTGTTAGGTGAAGAACTTGCTCTGTTCAATGCTGCGCTCGCTGCAGGTGACTTCGTGGTTGCCGTACCTGGCCAGCCAGACTTTGGCCAGGCTTGTGATCCAACTGCTGCCGAATTTGATCCAGGCAACGGTGCGCGTGCTGAAGCTTGTCAGGTGAATCCTGCGGCATATCAGATCAGTGCGGCGAACTCTGGCTTTGTTGGTGGCAACATCACACGTCGTACTGACAGCTCGCGTGATTTGCAGATCATCTCTTCTGGTGCATTGAACACGGGTTCTGTTGAAACTGACGGTGTGGATTTGAACTTCAGCTACTTCTGGGAAAATAGCCTCGGTGCCTGGGTGGTTGACGGTCGCATGAACTACATTCGTGAGTTCTTCGTTTCCGGCTTCCCCGGTGGTCAGCCAGACTTCGACGCAGCAGGTTTCACTAACAATGATCCAACTCGTCGCCTGACCCAGTCTATGCCTGATCTAAAGGGTAACGTTGGCCTGACTTTCTTGCGTGATCGTCATTCAGCACGCCTCAACATGCGTTACGTTGGCGAGTACGAAGACAATGCGCCAGCAAACAATCGTATCGGTGATGGTGACATCGACGCTTACTATGCGTTCGATTTTAACTATACCTATACCATGCCGCTGAACGGCTCTGAACTGACCTTCTCACTAGGTGCCATTGACCTGTTTGACGAAGATCTACCAGAACTGAAAAACGCCAACGGTACTGACCTCCTGGTGTTCGATCCACGAGGCAGAAGAGTTTACGGCTCTGTTAAGTTCGCGCTGTAAAACCTTGACCTAAACAAAAGCCCCTGACGCCTTTGGCCTCAGGGGCTTTTTTATAGCCTGAACAATCAGCCCACCGTCAGCCTCCTATTGCTGGAAAGTCTGCCTTTTCAACGGCGTTCTGCGACAAATATCATTTCTTCTGAATCAGCTCGCAATTCACCACCACGCCAATCACCGTAGGTTGCCTTGATTTCAAAACCCGCGCCGCTGAGCAAAGCACGTATTCTGGCTTCAGATGCAAAACGCAGGCGACTATCGGAAACCAGGGTTGCATCAGGAAAATAGAACGTGTGGCGAAAGTCGACGTACTCTCCTTCGCGGCTAAAATCGCTTCGCACCTGACGCACCACACCCATTTCAGTCTGCCAGGTTTGCTCCGTTCGCCACATCTCATCCCAGTTAAGATCCGGATTGCGGGACTCAAACACCAACAAACCACCACGGCGAAGCTGTGAAGCAAAGTTACCCAGCGCTGCGGCAATTTCTGCATCACTAAGTAAAACTTGAAAGGCATGCCCAGTCATTGTCAAAAGATCTTGCTTTTGAGCCAAAGCAAAATCCGCCGCCGCGGCTTTTAGCCAGTGGATTTCGGTTGCTTGTGGTTTCCCCCACGCGACATCTAACATGGCTTTCGCCGGGTCAACGCCTGTGACCTGGTGACCCGCCGCAGCTAAGCCGCAAGCGAGCGTACCTGTACCGCACCCCACATCCGTTACCCATAAGGGTTTAGCACCAGCAATCGCCAGGTAAAAGTCAGTATCTTCACCCCAGGGACTGTCTAGATCGTATAGGGCTGCCAGCCGGGAGTTGGTATAGTGCGGGTCTAAGTTTGTCATAACACAGGAGCCTAACAGTTTGAGTAACCTAATTGACCCCGGAACACGACAACTAGGTCAGTTTACTGTGGGACCTATCGCACTGGGCTGTTGGCGTTTGGTTGCCATGCCCGAAACCAATGCAGCTAACGTTGTGACCACCGCCCTGGAGAGCGGCCTAACCCTGGTCGACAATGCCGATGTTTATGGGCTCGACTGGGGTGGTGAGGGATTTGGCGCGGCGGAAAGTTTGTTAGGCGCGGTGCTGAAAAACCAGCCTGAACTCCGCGATAAAATGATTCTAGCAACCAAAGGCGGGATTATTCCGGGCGTGCCTTACGACTCTGGGAATCTGCAAGCTGCTTGCGAGGCTTCTCTGCAACGGCTCAATACCGACCGTATCGATCTATACCAGATACACCGGCCGGATATGCTAACCCACCCTGCTGAGGTGGCGCGCATTCTTGAAGATTTAAGAGTCAGCGGTAAGATTTTAGAGGTAGGTGTTTCTAACTTTACGCCCAGCCAGCTTGCCGCACTACAAGCCCACCTGCCCTTCCCTATTGTTGCAACGCAGCCAGAATATTCAGCGCTAGCACTAGATGCCTTATTCAATGGCACCTTCGATCAAGCAATGCAGCATGGCATCAACGTTTTAGCCTGGAGCCCGCTCGGCGGCGGCAAACTGGCAAGTACCTCTGAACTTCCAGCAGACCTGGCAAATGTACTGACCGAACTTGCTGAGCGGGAAAACACAGATGTTGCGACCATCGCATTGGCATTTGCTCTGGCCCACCCGTCTCGCCCCATTGCTATTGTTGGTACCACGAATCCTGAGCGAATTAGCCAGGCGACTAAAGCACTGAATGTTCAGCTTGATCGAACTGATGTCTATCGCATTATTCAAACATCCATGGGTGAGGCCTTGCCTTAGCCACTTACGCTAGCCACCATCTCTTCACTTAAGGTCCAGAGTTTTTCCGCTGCGGCTTTGTCCAGCGCATAAGCCATGACACCTTTTGGCATTTCTGGCCTTGCTTGGACCACTTCAGCAATCCCGCAATCTTCTAAATAGCAGCCACCCTTGCCTGTGAGTTCTGGAGAAGTTGCGGCGTACACCGAGGTAGAAGCCCCTTGTTCTACTGTCTTAAACCGCTCGTTGACATTGCCTTGCTCATCAACCCAGCCGCGGCTTTGTATGTCTTCTTCACTCATGTGCCTCTGCAAAGTCGTCATAATGCCACCGGGATGCACCGCAAAACCTTCGATACCATCCTTTGCGTACCGCGCCTGAATACCAACCGCGAGTAACGCGCAAGCGGTTTTAGACTGGCCATACGATGCCCATGGATCATAGTCACGCCGCTCGAAATGGATGTCTTCAAACATCACGGGACTAATAAAGTGACCTGTGGAAGACAAACAAACGACTCTGGCAGAACCGGCGGCCTTGAGTAACGGCAGCAACTCATTGAACAACACAAAATGCCCGATGTGATTCACACCAAACTGCATCTCAAAACCATCTGAAGTTTTATCCTGTGGGCAAGCCATGACAGCGCCGTTGTTAATTAGAATATCGAGCTTATCGTGGTTGGCCAAATAGCTCGCCGCAAACCGTTTCACCGCGGCAACACTACCAAGATCAAGTACCCCGCTCTCCACGTCGCCAACTCCTGATTGCGCGTCCAGTTCAGCTGCAACCGCTGCCGCCTTATCACCATCCCGGCACGCCATGGTTACGGTTGCCCCCGCTGCTGCGAGGGCTCGCACGGTTTCAATGCCAATACCAGCGTAACAACCAGTCACAATCGCATGTTTGCCAGAGAGATCTATCCCCTTCACCACGTCAAGCGCGGTGGATCTATAGCCAAACTCAGTCATAGCCAGACTTCCTTATCATTGGATAAAACTGCATGCTAACACTCAACACTCTTCGAGGTGCATAGCAGTTGTGCCAGTGAGGCACTGTAAGAAACAATTTACACCAAAACCAGAACAGACCTTTAAGACCACTATAAGGATCTAATCGATGTTGAGGCTAAGCCAAATCTTTCTCTTGGGAATGCTGATTGCAGCAAGCGGCACTCGTGCCGACACCTGCAATCCACTAGGTATAGTTCAAGCCGGGCTTGCCGAAGAGTTGAGCGAGCGTTTTGCGGCTATCGAGCAAGCAGAAATTCCCCGCTATCTTGAGGAAGTCATGCCTTGTCTTGACTCCCTCGATCCGTTTTACCGGGACAAAATCGCCTATGAGGGCACCGCGAGCTTACTCCGCCGGGATGGAGATCTTTCCCCAGCGCACAGCGCCGGACTCGCGAAGTTTCAAACCGCGCTAACCCACAAACTGCGCGGTAAAGACCCCCACGGCGTAGTGAAACCCTTTGCAATCATCTTGCTCGCTGAAGTGGCACGAACCGATCGTATTCATGACTGGATGAAACCTGAACAGCGACTTGAGCTAATTCAAACGGCTCATGACTATTTAACCGAACTTAATGATTACCGGGCGTTTGAAGATGGTGTGGGCTTTCGCCACGGTGTCGCCCACGGCGCAGACCTGATATTGCAACTGGCTCTAAACCGCGCCATACCCGCCGATCAACTCTTGCCGCTGGTGGCGGCCATCAATGCGAGCATTGTCACTAAGGACGGCACGCCTTATACCACGGGTGAACCTGGTCGCCTGGTACGCGCAGTGTTTTATTTGCTACAAAGGGCCGCCGACTCAGACGCTTTGCAGCAGCAAGTGATTGCATTAATAGAAGGTCTCGCGGATCCAGCGCCTTACAAAACCTGGGGAGATGTATTTAGCAGCGAAAGCGGATTGGCCTTCCGTCATAATCGCCGGGCTTTTGCCGAGGCGTTGTATGTGCAGCTCTCACCTTACGCGGAACATGAACTACTCCAGCCCTACTTGCCCGCAATCACGGACAGCGTGAAAACAATTCCCTAACGCCAGCCCAGGTTAAGTAGTGTTTTAAGCGCGCTTCTTTCTAATAACCCTGGCAATGGTTGCAAGCAACCGTTCGGGTTCGACAGGTTTCCCGGCAACGTCATCGAACCCTTCCCCAAGAAAGGTATCTAACTGCCCCTCCGCCACATCAGCAGTTAAAGCAATAACAGGTAAATCTCGTTTGCCATCATCACGGCCCCGAATCGCTTTGATGGCCTTGATGCCATCAACTTTTGGCATGCGAATATCCATTAACACCAGATCAAAGTCGTTAGCTTCAATGGCTTCGAGCGCTTCACCACCATGATTGGCAAAAGTGCAGTTGTGCCCTTCATCTTCTAGCAACGATTCGATAACAATCTGGTTAATCTCTACATCTTCTGCCACGAGGATATTCAGGGCGCCGAGATCTTGAGCGGCTGGATCACGACCAAATGTACTGCTATCAACCGGTGCAGTGGTTGCATGAAGAGGCAAAGTAAAGGAAAAGGTTGAGCCAACACCTAATTCACTTACCACATCGATTTTTCCGCCCATCATCTCCACTAAACTCTTTGAAATGGTTAAACCAAGCCCGGTGCCACCGTACTCTCGAGAGATGGAAGTGTTTGCCTGGGTAAAGGGGTCAAATAGATTTTCCAGGGCATCCTTATCAATGCCTCTGCCAGTGTCTTGCACAGCAACGTGCACTTCGCTGCCCGCAAGTTGCATGCTCAAATTAACACTGCCTTGCGCGGTAAACTTAACAGCGTTGCCTATGAGATTAAACAATACCTGACGCAACCTCGTTGGATCGCCGGTGACAAACTGAGGCAGCGCTTCATCATACTCGAAGGTCAACTGCAGTCGCTTTTCATCAGCTTGTTGGCGAAATATAGACACCGTCATTTCAGGCACTGTGCGCAACTCAAATGGCACTTCCTCAAGTGCCAACTTACCCGCA
>JBKAGC010000069.1:0-15369 GCA_046290215.1 Pseudomonadales bacterium
ATCAAAGCGATTTTTGTCGCGCAGCGGCAAAAACGCGTTAGCCTGGCTCCACCAAATTAAAAAGGGATGCCCGTTAGGGTGTCCCTTTTTTGTTTGCGTCAGGCGGGAGCGAGGCCCGCGACCGTTCCAATATGGGCTTAAGAAAACACCAGCAAATGATGATTCTTTTTACCTTTCTGCAGCAGCACGTAACGCTCTGCCATGGCGTCTGATTTGGTTAGTTTCATTTCAATATCAGAAACCTTTTCGCCATTCACAGAGACTGCATTGCCCTGGACCAATTTGCGCGCTTGACCAACAGTAACCTCTCCTTTTGGCGTGACTGCAAGACCCGATAACACCAGAGCATCCAACAACTCTACTGAATCTTGCGAAACCTGGCTTGATGGCAAGCCATCCTGGGCCAGTTGCGCCAGATCTGTTTCAGAAAGTCCCGCGAGTTGGTTGCTAAACATCGCTGCCGCGATTCGTTCTGCAGCTTCAACGCCAGACTTGCCGTGCACAAGCTCTGTGACCTCTCGAGCGAGACGAATATGAGCAATGCGCTTACCTGGATCCTCGTTATGCGACTCCTCCAGTTCAGCGATCTCTGTGGCTGATAAGAACGTGAAGATTTTCAAATACTGAATCACATCAGCATCTGCCGTGTTGCGCCAGAATTGATAGAAACTGTAGGGCGAGGTTTTCGCTTCATCAATCCACACCGCATTGCCCATGCTCTTACCAAACTTGGTGCCGTCGGAGTTGGTAATCAGGGGATAAGTAATCGCATGAGCCTGGTTACCATTTAACCTCCGCACCAGATCAATGCCGCTGGTAATATTGCCCCACTGATCACTGCCGCCCATTTGGATGGTGCAATCAAAGTCCCGGTTTAGGACGGCGTAGTCGTAGGACTGCAAAATCATGTAGCTAAATTCCGTATAAGAGATGCCAGACTCATCATCTTCCAGGCGGCGTTTGACGGTCTCCTTTTGCACCATGGCATTGACGCTGAAGTGCTTACCAATATCCCTCAAGTAATCAATAACATTGAGATTTTCCGTCCAGGTCGCGTTGTCCACGACGATGGCCGAGTTCGCACCACAATCAAAGTCGAGGAATCGACTGGCTTGCTCACGGATCTTGGCGACAAACGCTTTGACTTGCTCCGCGGGCTTTAGGTCGCGCTCAGAAGTGCGGCCACCAGGATCGCCAATCATGCCCGTGGCGCCACCAACCAACAGAATCGGCCTGTGGCCTTGCATTTGAAAACGTCGCAGCGCCAGTAAGGGCACGAGATTACCAATGTGCAAGCTATCTGCCGTGGGATCGAAGCCACAATAAACAGTTTTAGAGCCTTCTTGTAAATGCGAAGTGAGTGCTTCCTCACTGCTTACTTGAGCAATTAAGCCCAGTTCTCTCATCTGCTCTACTAGATTGGTCATAGCTTTACCTTGCTCTGTACCGCCACCCACTGGCGGCCTGCGACGTCTTTAAAAGCTGACTGATGCGTCAACCAAAGGTGCTGAGTTGTTGCGGCGCACCCTCTAAGGGAGGCGAAAATTACAGGAACTGTGACGAAATTCAATGCCGGAGTGTAGAAAAAGACACATACATAAAGATTTTTGTTTGATTAACTCTATAGTTTTTATATAGTTACCGCTACTTTCTAACAAACAACAAGAATAACAGGACGAGCTTGAGCAAGACGACCATGGCAGGTTACCCGAAATCCCATCTATCTATTGCTCTAGTAGTCGGCATTGCCCTATTACTCGCCATGACAGCCGTGCCTGATGGTGATAGTGAAACCACCGAACAGCTACCAGTTTCCCTATCATTGGTCGAAACCACTGCAGCGCCTGAAGCCGCGCCGGCAACCGCAACCACTGCGGAAGCACTCCAGACTGTCCAGAATACCGTTGCCACCCAGCCAGTAAAAACCTTTGAGGTAAAACGAGGTGATAGCCTCGCCACTATTTTCAATCGCGCCGGATTGAGCCCCAGAGAACTGCACAATGTCATCTCTCTTGGCCCCGAAACCGCAGTGCTGGGCAAAATCATTCCCGGGCAGAAAATCCACATCGAAACCACAGAGGCTGGCGAACTCCACCAACTCGAGTATGAAGTCAATCGCCTGAAATCACTCTGGGTTAAGAAAGAACAAGGCGTCCTGACCGCAAACTGGTCAGAGCTCGAACCAGAAGTCTTGCTCAACTACAAAACAGCTACCATCACTGCGGATAATCCTTCGGTCTATGAGGCAGGCCAGGAAGCCGGATTATCCGACAATCTCATTATGAACCTGTCCTATGTATTCCAATGGGATATCAGCTTTGCACTAGACCTACGCCAGGCGACTCTTTACTGTGTCTGGGACGCGTATGTTGAGGTGAAATTCGCCAGGGCGATATTCTCGCGGCGATTCACAACCTTGGCAAAACCTACACTGCTGTACGCTACGAGGAAAATGACCGGGCTAGCTACTACACGCCTGAGGGTCGCAGCTTACGTAAAGCCTTTTTGAGAGACCCAGTCCACTTTTCCCACGTTAGCTCACGTTTCAACTTACGTCGGTTACACCCCATACACAAACGCGTGATGCCCCATCGCGGCATCGACTACGCGGCGCGCCGCGGCACGCCAGTGGTGGCTTCGGGTGACGGCAAAGTCACCATTGCCCGACAAAACAACGCCTCGGGGCGCTATGTGGTCATCCAACATGGTGAGCAGTACACCACCAAATACTTACATCTCAATGCCTTCGCCAAGGGTATCCGGGCGGGCACTCGAGTTAGACAAGGGCAAACCATTGGTTATGTGGGTGATTCAGGTTGGGCAACGGCTCCGCACCTGCACTATGAATTCCTGGTGGATGGCGTGCATCGCAACCCGCGCACCGTAAAACTGCCCAAGGCTGATCCAATCAAAGCCAACCAACTGCCACAGTTTCAGCAAATTACCGCGCCACTTTTGGCGCAACTAGAGTCGGTATCGGGCAACACTGGCCTGGTAAAACTGGAAGCGGCGGAATAACCCAGAGATTGGCGTCACTCTCGCCATAACGGCGCGACGAACTCTAGAAATTAAATCGCGAAGGAGTTACCGCAGCCGCAGGTGGTTGCCGCATTAGGGTTGGTGACGACAAACCGTGAACCTTGCAAGTCTTCTTTAAAGTCCACTTCTGCGCCGGCTAAATACTGGTAGCTAAGGGAGTCCACCACCAGGCGAACACCTTGATTCTCGATCGCGGTGTCGTCTTCTTCAAGATCCTCGTCGAAGGTAAAACCATACTCGAAACCCGAGCAGCCGCCACCGGTGACAAAAACCCGTAACATCAAGTCTTCGTTTTCTTCCTCGGCAATGAGGTTTTTAACCTTGCTCGCCGCACTGTCAGTGAAGGTCAAGGTCAACGGAGTAAATTCTGTGGGTGTATCAGCCATATGCGTACAATGAGGGATAAAAAGTAAAATTCAAGCCCGGAAAGAAAATATCTTAAGCCGTCTTCGGCGTGACCGTAGCGACTTTACCCGCAGCTTTTGGCTCGGAGGTAATATCTTTCTGGCCATCCTTGCGATCTTTCGCATGCACCAGATTGCCATCCACTCGACTTCCCATCACCATCTCAATCAAGTTGTAGTAAACATTACCTTTGATTTCTGCCTTGGCCGCAAGTTCAATGTGCTTATCGGAATACACATCCCCATACACTTTGCCATTGATGATGACGTTGGGCACGCGAATCTCACCTTTTACCCGTCCCTTCTCACTCACGGTCACCACAGCCTTTGAGCCCTCGACGGCGTAAATGTTGCCTTTCACCGTGCCATTAATTTGCAACTGATCACTAAAATGCACATCACCGGAGAGCTCACAATTATTTGCAATCAGGGTTATGCCTGATCCTCCACCAACTTTATTAAACATGGCCTAGCCTCCTACCTGTTGCCAATCGAAGCGTTTCTCTAAACGCTGGGCTCTGCTTCCCGATGACTGAGCAATGACCATGACGGCCTCCGGCTCAAAGTCGCCGGGTATTACCAGTTCACCATCTATATTTTGGAAATAGCGAAATCGGAATCGTTCCGACCGCTTATTCTCTGTACTAATACTCTCAAGATTTAACTCAGCGGGCTGATCGCCGCGCCGGCCCACCAAATTGATTTCCACGCCGCCTTGCACGTATTCGTGCTTATCCACCACCTGAGTCAGCAGAAGGCTGTAACTAAACTTCCCGGGTTCCGCCCCGGCCTGTAAGTTCATACGTTCAATACGCAAACCCTTGGTATCGGCATTCGGTATCATCACGCCTTTGTAAAAGCGGATCTCGTCATTCAGTTCCGCAATTTGACCCTGCAACATTTCTACCGTGGCACGAACTTCTTCGGTTGCCTTGGTATCCACCTCTTCGCCAAGTTTGAGCGTCGCAATTTCCTGGCGCATTTCAGCGATCAGAGCATCATTGGCGACTAGTTGCCTCTTCAGATCCTCTCTTTCTTGAACCACTTCGAAACGGGTCGCAATCCCTTCATCCAGGCCATAACGATACGTCAGCCAACTTAACGCAGCCACAGTCAGCACGCACAGACAGAATACTGTGGCGCGATAATATGGCCGATGCGGTACCACCACCATTTGATGTTGTTTACTACCTTTGACTGCCACTACTTGTCGGCTCCTCTTCCAACAAACGTCATGACCATGAAAAGCTTAGCATGGCGCTTATCCGCAGTATATTCACGATGTTCCTTTACCGGAGCGCCATTCATCGCATATTCTCGACACCTTTGTCATGTTAATCGGAACGCTAGTTTCTTAAAAAGTGCCGCGAACCCTACCTAACAAATTTACCATTCGTGGATTTCGGCGCTCACTTGCTTCCATTGAGGCCCTTCCGCAGTTTGCCATTCTCGGTGTGGTTTCCGGCATTGTCACGGGTTTAGTCATCCTCGCCTTCCGGACACTGATGGAACGTCCCCTCGCAAATCTTATGGCTGGCGGTCCTGATGATTTTGAATCCCTGGACCCCAACCTATTGCTGTTAATGCCACTTGCCGGCGCGGTAATCCTGGTCGCCTTATTTGCAGTAACGTCTCCAGAGCATCGACGTGTTGGAGTCATCCATGTTTTGGAACGGCTCGCCCGACATCAGGGATATTTGCCATGGAGAAGTACCTTAACCCAGTTTTTCGGTGGAGTTATCGCACTGGGTAGTGGTTTATCTGGTGGCCGAGAGGGTCCAGCAGTTCACCTGGGGGCCGCCGGCTCAAGCTTTCTCGGCCAGATACTGAAACTACCGAATAATAGTATTCGCATTCTCGTCGGTTGCGGCGCAGCTGCTGCAATCTCGGCCTCTTTCAATACCCCCCTGGCCGGCGTCATCTTCTCAATGGAAGTGATCTTACTTGAATACACGATTGCGGGCTTTATCCCAGTGATTCTTGCGGCCGTGACTGCCACTTTAATCAACCAATTGGTGTACGGCTCTAGTGCTGCATTTATGATCCCCGCCGACACCGCGATGAATGGCATTCGTGATATTCCCTTCTTGATTCTGGAAGGCGTGGTACTGGGCGTCATCGCCGCCATGTTTGTTCGCCTCACCCAGACAATTCACAAATTCGCACCATCACAATTTTGGTTGAGGTTTCTTATTGCTGGAGTGGTGATTAGCGCGCTGGGCTTTATTCATCCCGCAGTACTTGGCCAGGGTTATGACACAGTGAATGAGGCCCTACAAAACGAAGTATTGGTTTCCGTACTATTACTTGCCTGTGGCCTGAAAATCTTTGCTAGTGCAACCACCGTCGCCATGGGCATACCCGTGGGAGTCATTGGCCCAACCTTGTTTATCGGCGCTATGGCGGGGGGCGTGCTTGGCTACATCGGCAACATGGCGTATCCAGATGTAGCGTCCTCACCCGCCTTCTACGTCATGATTGGCATGGGTGCCATGATGGGTGCCGTGATCCAAGCACCCCTTGCAGCATTATTGGCAGTGATCGAACTGACCCAAAATACCGCCATTGCCTTACCAGCCATGTTGGTAATCATTATTGCTAACTTAACCGCTAGCCAGGTATTTAACACCAGGTCGATCTTCATCACGCAAATGGAATATCTTGGCCTTGAGTATCGTCAAAATCCGCTCTCGCTCACCTTAAATCGCGCTTCTGTGGCCTCCATCATGTCACGGAGTTTTGAACGCGTTCCGGCAGAAATTCCGCTGGAGACAGTCCGCGAAATGATTGCCCAGAAACCCACCTGGCTACTCGTGGATGTGGACGAGAGGAAACCCGGCTTCATTTTACCTACCGTGGACTTGATTCGATTTGTGGAAGAAAAGAACCCGGAGCAAGTGGATTTAAGGGAAATCCCGGCAACACGCAAAAATGTCCGTTCAATCATGCTCCAGGCAACGCTGAAAGAAGCTCTGGACTCCATGAATGAAACCGGCTGCGAGAGCCTTTACGTAAACCGTATTAGTGCACCGATGATCGACTCGGTGGTTGGTATCATCACTCGACAAGACATCGAAACCTACTATCAAGCTTGAGCATTTGAATCCAGCGCGCTGGAATGATTGAATGCGCACCCGCAACCATAACGACCAGTTTCTATGACCCGATCCGACGATCTTTTCCAGGAAGCCAAGCACCTCATGCCCGGCGGCGTGAACTCACCCGTGCGAGCCTTTCAGCGAGTAGGTGGACACCCACTGTTTATTAAAGAGGCCAAGGGCGCTTATCTGACCGACGAGGATGGTCATCGCTATATCGATTATGTGGGCTCATGGGGACCGATGATCACTGGTCATGCCCACCCTTTGGTGCTGGAGAAGATTCACGCGGCTTTAGATCGCGGCTTATCCTTCGGTGCTCCCACAGAAATTGAAACCACGCTAGCGAAGAAGGTTCAAGAACATGTGCCGAGCATGGAAATGTTGCGCATGGTCAGCTCTGGCACCGAAGCGACGATGAGTGCCATTCGAGTAGCGCGAGGCTATACAGGGCGCACAAAGATCATCAAATTTGAGGGCTGCTATCACGGTCACAGCGATGGCTTGCTGGTAAAAGCTGGCTCAGGTGCTTTAACGCTGGGTGAACCAGATTCGCTGGGTGTGCCAGCTAGTATTGCAGAACACACCCTGACCTTGCCTTACAACAATATTGATGAGGTGCGAAAACTCACCAGTGAAATCGGCTCTGAAGTTGCAGCCATTATCGTTGAACCGGTGGCCGGCAACATGGGCTGCGTACCTCCGGTTACCGGCTTTCTTGAAGGCCTGCGCGAGGTTTGTAGCCAGCACGGTATCGTTTTGATCTTTGATGAGGTCATGACCGGTTTCCGCGTTGCGCTGGGCGGCGCTCAAGCCAAGTACAACGTACAACCAGACATGACAACCTTAGGCAAGGTCATTGGCGGCGGTATGCCAGTGGGTGCTTTTGGCGGCAAACGCGACATCATGAATGTGGTAGCACCCAATGGCGGTGTTTATCAGGCAGGCACATTATCCGGAAACCCAATTGCCATGACTGCAGGACTGGCCACGCTTGAGCTACTTGAACAACCCGGATTCTTCGCCGATCTTACTGCCAATACCAGCAAGATTGTCGACGGCATGAAAGCCGCAGCCAAAGCCGCAGGCGTGCCATTTAGCACCAATCAGGCTGGCGGTATGTTTGGCTTCTTTTTTACCAACAACGACCCCGTCAGTAATTTCGAGCAGGTCATGAATTCCGACACCGACATGTTCAATCGGTTCTTCAACGCCATGCTGGCTGAAGGTGTCAATCTCGCCCCATCACCATTCGAAGCGGGTTTCGTTTCTGCAGCTCACGGACCTGCAGAGATCGATAAAACCATTGCCGCAACCCAATCAGCTTTAGACAAAATCACTTCTGAATCTTAACGGAGCTCCTATGAGTCAATACGATGTGTATGGCATCGGTAACGCCCTGGTCGACACCGAATACGAAGTCAGCGACGACTTTCTCGCAGACGCAAAACTAGAGAAGGGTGTGATGACCCTGATCGACGCCACCCAGCGTCATGCTTTAATCCAGCTTCTTGAAGAGAAGCACGAGCACAAGGTCATCCAACAGTGCGGTGGTGGCTCAGCCGCAAACACTATGGTGGCCGTGGCCCAGCTTGGCGGGAAAGGCTTTTATAGCTGCAAGGTAGCCAGCGATAGTGTCGGAGATTTCTTCATGGGTGATCTTGCCAGAATTGGTATCAAAACCAATTTAGATAGTGGTCGTGAAAACGGCGACTCGGGGCAATGTATCTCCATGGTAACACCGGATGCCGAGCGCTCTATGACCACCCACCTGGGTATTAGTGAAACCCTTTCTGAGGCCGACCTGGATGAGGAAGCCTTAAAAAATTCTAGCTACTTGTATATTGAAGGTTATCTCGTGACATCACCTTCCGCATTCGCGGCAGCACGCAAGGCCCAGGATATTGCACGGGCTAATGGCGTCCAGGTGAGCTTGACCTTGTCGGACCCGGCGATCGTCGAAAACTTTAAAGCGGCATTCGATGAGTTTGCAGAACATGGCGTTGACCTCGTTTTTTGTAATGAGGATGAAGCCAAAATCTGGACTGCAAGCCAAACCAATGAAGAAGCTTTTAGCAAACTCAAACTGGTTTGCGGCAAAGCAGTGATGACCATGGGTAAAGACGGCGCCATGACCTGGGATGGCAGTAGCTCTAGCGTCGTCCCCGGCGTTCCTACCAGAGCAGTGGACACCACCGGTGCTGGCGATATCTTTGCTGGCACATTCCTTGGTGAGCTAAGCAAAGGGCGCAGCTATCCTGAAGCCGCAGCCACAGCAAATAGAGCCGCGTCAAAACTGGTCTCACAGTTCGGCGCCAGATTAACGCTGGAAGAGATGCAGGCTACGACAAACCAATAAAACTCGTTTCGCCTCGATAAACCGTCAATGGTTAGAAGAGTGCCATTTGCTTATCTAGGATCTTTGCCATACTGGTGTTTTCAAACGCTAGTATGGCATCGGCAATGGGACTCAACTGCCGCGCCACATAAAAATCCAAATCCACTGGGCTGCGCACATAGGCAAAAGGTTCCGGTCCAGACGTTGTCATCACATATTCAATCCAGCCACCACTAGCATAAGCTGGCGCCAGCCCCCGCGCCACTCTAATCTCGTCCGCCAGACGGGCCGCGCGCACATGGGGCGGGACGTTTTTCTGGTATTCCTGAAGTTGACGCCGCAGCCGTTTACGCAATACTAACTGACGCAGCGGCAGATCCTTAACGCCACTGACGACCTCACGAATGTAATCTGTTACCGGCTCATTTCGAAACACCCGCCCATACAACTCCTGTTGGAATTCCCTTGCCAGCGGACTCCAATCGCTACGCACGGTTTCCAAACCTTTAAACACTAACTTCTGTTGACCGTCTTGTTCAATGACCCCTGCGTAACGCTTCTTGCTGCCCACCTCAGACCCGCGCACCGTAGGCATGAGGAAACGCAAGAAGTGAGTTTCAAATTCCACTTCAAGACAACTTTTGACCTGATAGTTTTCTTCGAGATGCGCTTGCCACCAATCATTGAGATAGTTCGTCAGGTGCACGCCGATATTATTGACCTGACCCTCCGGTGCATCAATCAAGACAAACACCGAGTCAGTGTCCCCATAAATGACGCGATACCCTTGCGCTTCGATCAGGTCACGGGTGGTCTGTAAAATCTCGTGGCCCCGCAGCGTGATGGAACTGACCAGGCGATCATCAAAGAATCGACAACCAGGAGTACCCAGGACACCATAAAATGAATTCATAATAATTTTTATCGCCTGGGACATGGCGCTTAGCTGTTGGCGTTTGGCTTTATCTCGAGCAGTCCACAACGCGGCAATAATGTCCGGCAATATCACCCGCGATCTGGAGAAATAGGCGTTCTTGTAACCCGGGATAGGATTCGCTTCCTCTTGACTTGCCACCAATGCCAGGGGATCAACATTGAAAGTACGAATGATGCTTGGGTACAGGCTTTTGAAATCCAACACAATGACGTTGCTGTAAATACCCGGCAACGAGTTAAGAACGAAACCACCCGGTGCACCGCCCCTGGCATCCTCTGGCACCACAGGAGCGACATAACCTTGTCGATGCAGTTTTGGCAGATATAAAAAATCAAACGCCGCCACTGACCCTCCGGCGCGGTCAACATCTAACCCTGTTAGCCGACTCCGCTCCAGTGCAAACTCCAGCAAATTGGTGTGCGCAAACACATCATGGACAAGATTGCAGTCTTCCAGGTTGTATCTGGCTAACTGGTACTTATCATCTCTAAACATGGTTTGAATTTCTGCCGCACGGGCATCCACGTCGTGCACCAACTTACCGCGACCCAACAGCTCCCGGGAGACATTTTCCAGAGAAAAACTTTCAAACTGGTAAGTCGCCGTGCGTAGTAATTCAATCCCATCTAACACAACCCGACCGGGCACCAGTGCAAACTGCTTGTTGCCGGATTGCGTCGCCGTGCGCCAGGAAACAACCTGTTGGTCACGCCCCAGTGTGAACGGAATTTTGTAGTGATCACATCGTTGCTGAAGAAAACTCAGATCAAAACCTACCACGCTCCAGCCAATCACCACATCAGGATCCTGGCTGGCAAACCAATGCAAAAAGGCTTCGAGTAGCGATTTTTCATCGGGCCAAAATTCTAACTGCGCTTGATCTAACTCGACCAGGTCACGACCTGCCTCGTTCACCATAAAAATCTTTTCGACGTTGCCATGACTCTCAGAGTTGCCGCTATCCGCTCGAATACTCACGGCTATGGAATACAAAATGTGCTCCGTGTAAGACGTCTCGATGTCGAGGGATGCCACGTTAAGTTTTGGCCTGACAGACCTGGGCTGCATTCTGGGGTTCTTGCTATACAAGTATCCAGACCGCGCTTCGAATTCACCTTGTACGATAACCTCTGCTTTTAAAAAGCGCTCCATCAGATAGCGGTCGGTGGGACGCAGGTCAGCTTCAAACAAAGTGAATCGATCACCCACTCGACTGCGAAATTGACTCAACTGTTTTTGTCCCGGCAAATAACACGCCTTAACCTGATCACCCGCAAAGGACTTTAAGTTAACCGCAGCCAATGTACTGCCTGGGAAGTCCTTGAGTAATTGCCCGGCCAGGACTGCATGCTGTTCAGCAACAAAACAAACCGATGGTGAATCAGTGACTTCAATCAATAGCGGCCCCTGGTCACTGGCCAACCAAAACAATAGTGACTGTCCGGAATCGGTGTCCTGCCACTGTCTGGTGAGAATAAAGCCGGGAATTGTCTCTAGCATTCACACATTATGGCTGAATAAAACTGGCCAGTCGCGATGGGTCATCTATGCTTTGTAGAAGTACAAGAAATGTTGCAACTGCGTGCAAGACGAACTCTTATCGCTGAAAAACCTTGGCAAGACATCAGTACAATGGCTGCATGCCGTTGGTATTCATGGTCGCGACCAGCTAGAGGAAAGAGGGCCGGTGAGCACCTACCAGGCCGTAAAGGCACGGGGCTTTCGCGCCAATCGCGTACTGCTTTATGCACTGCAAGGCGCCTTGCTCGACATCAATTGGAAAGATCTGGATCCGGCATTAAAGGCCGAACTTCTCAGAGCAGCAGAACCAGAAAACCACACTTAAGCCGGTAGAAACTCAAGTTTCCGCTGCAGGGTTATCGCCTCAGGATTAATGTCACAGCCATAGGCCAGCACCTCTACACCAGCTTGTTGGGCTTCTCGTAAAGCATCAGCATAGGCAGGATCAATTGCGCGCGCCGGTTGGACCGAGTCGATGCCAGTATGTTGAACGCAGTAAAAAAGAATTGCACGATCTTTACCCGATGCAATCTTAGCAAGCTCGCGTAAGTGTTTCTGTCCTCTGGTGCTGACTGCATCAGGGAAATAGCCCTGCCCATCTTCAAGCAGCGTAACGCTTTTCACCTCCACATAAACCCTGGCTTCAGCGCCACTTAGGAGAAGATCAATGCGGCTGTTTTCTTCACCGTACTTCACCTCGGTACGCAACTCATCAAAGTTTGCCAATTCAGTGACCAGCTTTTGCTCCAGCGCTTCCTTTACCAACTTGTTAGCGTTATTTGTGTTGATTCCAATCAGGTTGCCATGAAAATCTTCAGCTAACTCCCAGGTGCAGGGGTATTTCCGTTTCGGATTGCCGCTATCGCTGTACCAAACACCGAAGCCTGGCTGCACAGTGGCGCATTGACCCAGTGTTAGGGCAATGAATGGTCATCAAATTGCCGTCGCTGGTCTCTATATCCGCGAGAAAGCGTTTGTACCGCCTGATTAAGGTGCCTCGTTGCAAGCCACTGGCGAACTTCAT
Source organism: Pseudomonadales bacterium (assembly GCA_046290215.1). GTDB lineage: Bacteria > Pseudomonadota > Gammaproteobacteria > Pseudomonadales > Azotimanducaceae > JAHRVQ01. The sequence continues at coordinate 12,362 of JBKAGC010000069.1, forward strand.
TTCAACAACCTCGCTATTCCCGCCAGGGCCTCCTCGAGGGCCGCCAGGTCGTTTGCATAACTCAGACGCACATGGCGCTCTGCCTGATAAAAACCAAAATCAGTGCCTGGCGTTGTGGCAATACCTTGCTCCTCCAATAACTGCCGGCAAAAAGCCTCACTATCACCTGTCCAGGACTCTGGTAACCCGGCATACACATAAAATGCACCTGCCGGGTCAATGGGCACCGCAAACCCTAACTGGCGCAAACCATTTAACAAGAGGTCCCGGCGAGCCTCGAAAGCTGCCCGCTGCGACAACATGATTTGTTTCGCCTCAGGCGTAAAAGCCGCGAGGGCCGCCTGTTGGGAAATCGCCGATGGGCAGATAAATAAATTTTGCGCCAGCTTTTCCACCAGAGGTATGGCGCTTTCCGGCACGATCAACCAACCCAGGCGCCATCCCGTCATACCAAAGAACTTTGAGAAACTATTGATAACAATCGCGTCCACCTGCAAAGCGGTGGGCAAACTCGAGTTGCTGTAATCAAGACCATGATAGATCTCGTCAACAATGAGCGCACCCTGGCGCCGCTTCACTTCATCTGCAATGTTTTGCAACTCGGGCAAAGTCAAAACGCTACCGGTCGGGTTTGCGGGGCTCGCAACCAGAGCAGCCCGGGTATTATCCTGCCAGTAACTGGCGACACTGGCTGCGCTGAGCTGGTACCGATCCGCTGCTGTCACCGGCACCCTTTGCGCCACGCCACTGAAACTATGCACAAAATTGGGATTGCAGGGGTAACCAGGATCGGTCATCAAGACGCCGTCACCTGGATTAATCAAGAGCGCCATGGTTAACAGCAATGCGCCTGAGCCCCCTGCGGTGACAAATATTCTCTGGCTATCAATCTCGATGCCATAATCCGTTTCGTAATGCTTAGCGATAGCCCTGCGCAGTTCTGGAATACCGGGCGCTGGAGTGTATTTAGTCTGGCCTTCATCCAGGGCTTGCTTAGCAGCCGCAACAATGGGTGCAGGGGTTGCAAAATCGGGTTCACCCACTTCCAAATGAATGACCTTTCGACCCTCAGCTTCTAACTCTCTTGCTCGATCAAGCACCTTCATTGCCTTAAAAGCAGAAATAGACGCCAATCGCGTTGCAAATTGTTCCATGGTGGCCCCAACAAACCTGTAACATCAAATCACTGCACAGGATCAAAACAGTTCCGGGGCGGTTTTTCAAAGCACCTTTTTACCTGCCCCTCCACAGCCTCTAGAGACCCGCAAATCCTTTAAATACAGTGACGAACAATACTTGGCGAAGTGACAATGTTCTGGTAACGTTCGCCCCCTTAAAAATAAGCGTGTTTCTCGGGCAAGACTCAACTGGAAGAAACTATGGCAGCAAAGCGAAAAAAGGCACCATCTAAGGCCAAGGCAAAATCTCCGGCTAAGTCCTCAGCGACAGCCAAGACCAAAGCTAAAGCAAAAACTAAGGCGAAGGCACCTGCTAAGAAAGTAAGCAAGACTGCCAGCAAAACAAAAGCGTCCGCAAAGAAGAAGCCTGCAGCGAAAAAATCGCCTAAAGCTAAAGCCAAGCCCGCCGCTAAAACTAAAGCCAAAACCAAGGCAGTGAGCAAACCCGCCGCCAAGTCAAAGTCTGTAGCCAAGCCAAAAGCCACGGCGAAGGACACAGGTAAAGCCAAGCCAAAGGCCAAGAGCAAAGCGAAAACTAGCAAGACCGAGACAAGCAAAACGAAGGCTTCGCCAAAGCAACAAAGCGCAAGCCCCAAGACCACAGCAAAAAGGAAGACATCCACAAAGGTGAAAACAGCGACATCAGTTGAAACCAAATCCAAACCAAAGTTGAAGTCAGTTAAAGGCGCCAACAAGTCCGTTAAAAAGGCTGTAGCGAAGAAAAAAACTGAAGCCACTGAGGCGAAAAAGGTAAAAGACCTCGACTATATGAATGAGGCCCATAAAGAACACTTCCGCGCCAAACTGCTGGAGTGGAAGAAGCAACTTATGGAAGAAGTGGACCGCACCGTCCATCACATGCAGGACGTTGCATCTAATGATCCAGATCCCGCTGACCGGGCAACTCAGGAAGAAGAGTTTAGCCTGGAGCTCCGTACTCGTGATCGTGAACGAAAACTGATCAAGAAAATTGATAGCACGATCGATCTACTGGACACAGACGAGTATGGTTACTGCGAAAGCTGCGGCATCGAGATCGGTATTGAAAGGCTCGAAGCCCGTCCTACGGCAACCCAGTGTATTGACTGCAAGACTCTGGACGAGATTAAAGAGCGGCAAATCCTCGGCTAATCACTAGCGATTAAACATCAGGAGTATGGCGACGACCCAAAACTATGTAGGGCGTTTTGCACCGTCGCCAACCGGTCCGCTGCACTTCGGCTCACTGGTCGCTGCACTTGCCTCCTATCTTGATGCCAGGTATCACGGCGGCAGTTGGCTGCTGCGGATTGAAGACCTTGATCCGCCGCGGGAATCGCCCCAAGCGCCTGAGCAGATCATGCAACAACTTAAGGCTCTCGGCTTCGTCTGGGACGGCACACCATTGTTCCAAAGTAAGCGGCTATCGAGATATCAAGAATGTCTAGATACCTTGTGGGCCGACAATAGGGTTTACCTTTGTACTTGCAGCCGTAAAAGTTTTGCCAGTGTTTATCCGGGCCGCTGCCGCGGCCAGCGACACACTAGTCAACCAAATGCAATCCGACTGCAACTTCCTGACCAGGTGCTTGGCTTTGACGATCTGGTGCTCGGCAAACAAAGTTTTGACCTAAACAAAGACATCGGCGACTTCATTTTGCGACGCAAAGACGGCTTGTTCGCCTATCAAATCGCCGTGGTCGTAGATGATCACGATCAAGGCATCACCCATATCATCCGCGGTTCAGATCTGCTGGATTCCACACCAAGACAAATCTGTCTTGGGCAGTACCTTAATTTTGCCATCCCAAAATTTGGCCACGTACCGGTGGTGGTAGATGCCAGCGGACA
>JBKAGC010000070.1:0-15067 GCA_046290215.1 Pseudomonadales bacterium
CAGGGAACTGAGCGTTGGGGAAATCCTGCAGCGATCGCGTTAATCGGTATTCTGGTACTGGTACCAGGATTCGTTGCTTTACTGGTTCTGAAAAACACAGCCAATCCTGACTTTCTGATTCTGTTATTGTTTTTTCTTATCTGGGGCGCAGATATTGGTGCTTATTTCACCGGGCGGGCATTTGGCAAGGCCAAGCTAGCACCTGAGGTGAGCCCCGGTAAATCCTGGGAGGGCTTCTACGGCGGCCTGGTGATCGCCACACTGATTGGTACTGCCATGTTTGTCTGGCTGGGCAAACCAGATCTCGTCTCGGCCCTGGGTTTTATCTGGATCCTCTGTTTACTGTTGGTGATCGTCGTGTCTGTGCTGGGGGATCTTGTGATGAGCATGTTTAAACGTCATCGCGGTGTGAAAGACTCCAGCAATTTGTTGCCAGGGCATGGCGGTGTGTTGGACCGAATCGACAGTTTACTGTCTGCAGGCCCCGTGTTTGCGCTACTGATATTGTTGCTAGGCTGGTCATAACATGACCCAGGCAAAGCAAAACGTCAGCATTTTAGGTGCCACCGGCAGCGTGGGCGGGTCGACCCTGGACGTGCTGCTGCGCAATAGTGACCGTTTCGCGGTGTTTGCCCTTACAGCCCATACCAATCACCTTGCCATGGCGGAGCTTTGTGTTAAACACCGGCCGCGCTATGCAGTTATGCGCGATGTTGCTGCAGCCCAGCAGTTGCGCCAAACCTTGCAACAAGCAGCGCCTGAAACAGAAGTCCTGGAAGGCGCTGAGGGTCTAAATTTTGTTGCCAGTTGTGACGATGTAGATGCCGTCATGGCTGCTATCGTCGGGGCGGCCGGCCTTGAATCTTCCCTTGCGGCGGCTCGTGCGGGAAAACGCGTTTTGCTTGCCAATAAAGAGTCCCTGGTGATGTCCGGTACCTTGTTTATGGATACCGTGAAAAGTGCCGGTGCTGCGCTTTTGCCCATTGATAGTGAGCACAATGCCATTTTCCAATGTCTGGCAAATGGCGCGAAAGACTACGCTGATGGCGTTACAAAAATTCTTTTAACGGGTTCTGGTGGCCCGCTGCGAACCCTGCCCATGGCGCAACTGGCCAGCGTCACGCCGGACCAGGCTTGCGCTCATCCTAATTGGAGTATGGGCCGGAAAATATCCGTGGATAGTGCCACCATGATGAACAAGGGGCTGGAGCTCATTGAAGCGAAATGGCTGTTTAATACTGACCCAGGCAATATTGAGATTGTGATCCATCCTGAGTCCACCATTCACTCCATGGTGCAATATATTGATGGATCTGTGATCGCCCAGTTGGGCAATCCAGATATGCGCACGCCCATTGCCCACGGCCTGGGCTGGCCCGATCGACTGGCGAGCGGCGTGGCCCCATTGGATTTAATCGCCCAGGCGCAGCTTAATTTCGTGCCTTTAGATCGCCAGCGCTTCCCACTGGTGGCTCTGGCCGAACAGGCGGCGAGCAGTAAAGATAGTGTCTCTATTGCCCTGAATGCAGCAAATGAAGTGGCAGTTAACAGTTTTTTGCATGAACTAATTGGCTTTATGGAAATCCCAATAGTGATTGAAGCGGCGTTAAACCGGACACCGGTACAAGAAACCCCTACAATTGAGGACATTGTCTCCGTGGATGAGCAGGCGAGAGCCTACGCCAACGAGAAATTGAGTCAGTTAAGCTAACCCAAAAGCACCCGACCTCGGGTTATAGATATGGTAGAAGTTGTACAAAGCATATTAGCGTTGATTGTCACCTTGTCGATTTTGGTGACCTTTCATGAGTTTGGTCACTACTGGGTGGCGCGGCTTTGCGACGTTCATGTGCTGCGCTTTAGTGTGGGTTTTGGGAAGCCATTCTTCAGTCGTCGTGGCCGGCCGCCTGAATATGTGCCGCCACCCCAGGATGCAGAGATCCAAACCCGGACCAACGAGCCCCTTGAAGGCACAGAGTTTGCCGTGGCGGCTATCCCCCTCGGTGGTTACGTGAAGATGTTAGATACCCGCGAGGGATATGTGGCCGACGATATGAAGCATATGGCTTTCGACCAAAAGCCCGTTTGGCAGCGCATCGCCATTGTTGCGGCTGGCCCCATTGCGAACTTTTTACTGGCCATTGCCGCTTATTGGCTGTTGTTCTCTGTGGGCGTTACCGGTGTGGTACCAGAAATCGGCAAGGTTGACCCTGAGTCCCCAGCTGGCCGTGCGGGCTTTCAGCAGGGTATGGAAATTGTTGCCGTAGATGGCGCAGCCACTCCGTCCTGGCGCGATGTGAATATGCAATTGTTTAGCCGTATTGGTGACACCGGCACTATTGAGTTTACCGTGCAGCCAGCGGGCAGTAGTAACGCCAACATCGGCAAACAGATTGCTGTGGAATCCTGGCTGGCGAGCGCGGAAGCACCTTATCCGACCTCAGAATTGGGCCTGCAGCCAAACTATCCACCCATCCCCGCAGAGATCGGTAGCGTCGTGGCTGGGGAAGCCGCGGAGCAAGCTGGCGTATTAGCGGGGGACAAGATTGTTTCATTCAACTCAGAGCCTGTTCGTGATTGGCCGCATCTGGTGGAGTTGATTCAAAGCCACCCAAACCAGACTGTGGCTTTGGGTATTGTTCGTGATAATCGCAACTTGAGCTTAATGGTGACCCCCAAAGGTCGCGAGCTAGAAGACGGTACGGTTCGAGGCTTCCTCGGCGCTGGGCGAGTTGCTGTCGCTTTGCCCCAGGATATGCAGCGTACGGTCAGTTACCCCGTGTACAGTGCCTGGTTACCAGCCATGGAAAAAACCTGGTCGCTGACAGTATTTACTCTGGATTCTATTAAGAAAATGATCGTTGGTGCGATTTCACCAAAGAATCTTAGTGGTCCGATTACCATTGCCCAGGTGGCGAATGCCTCCGCTCAATCGGGTCTGGAAAACTTTATAGGTTTTATCGCGCTGCTGTCTATCAGTCTGGGCGTGTTGAATCTTTTACCTATTCCCGTGCTTGATGGGGGGCATTTGCTTTATTATTTCGTCGAGCTTGTAACCCGTAAACCTGTACCCGAGCGAGTACAGATCTGGGGTATGCAAATGGGGATGTTCGTGATTGTCAGTATTATGTTGCTGGCGTTTTACAACGACTTGATGCGTCTTTAGTGGATGACATTAGTGGGCAGTATTGAGTTGTTAGTTGTTGATTGAGTTCTGGTTAATAAAAAGTATGCAAAGAATTAGGTTGTTGCTCGCGGCGGTGCTCTGCGCCGTGACTCTACAAGCCCACGGGTTTGTCATTTCAGATATTCGAGTAGAAGGTTTGCAGCGGGTCTCTGCCGGTACCGTGTTTGCGGCGATTCCTGTCAATGTTGGCGAGGAACTCACCGAATCTGCAATGCGCTCAGTGGTGCGACAGATCTTCCAAACCGGTTCTTTTGACGATGTGAGAATCGGTCGTGATGGCTCTGTCATGGTGGTGATGGTGACAGAACGTCCTGCCATCGACTCACTGGAAATCGAAGGTAACAAGGCGATCAAAACAGAAGCCTTGCTTGAAGGTTTGGCCAAATCTGGTCTGGCTGAAGGCGAGATCTTTAAGAAAGTTACCCTGGAGCATATTCGTGCTGACCTTGAGCGCCAGTATGTTTCGCAAGGTCGTTACGGGGCGCGTATTGAAACCACCCTCGAAGACCTGCCAAGAAATCGCGTGGCGATTAAAATCGACGTGACTGAAGGTGATGTGGCGGGCTTAAAGCACATCAATATTGTTGGTAACACGGTTTACGATGACGAAACACTACTTGACTTGTTGGAGCTGCGTTTGCCCAGCTTGTTCTCGTTTTACACCAAGGATGACCGCTATTCCCGCGAGAAGCTTAGCAGCGACCTTGAAACCCTTGAGTCATATTACCTTGACCGCGGTTATTTGAATTTCTCAATCGATTCAACCCAGGTTGCGATTGCACCAAACAAAGAAGACATTTACATCACCATTAACGTCACTGAAGGTGAAATCTATACAGTGCGTAATGTGGAGATTGCCGGTGAGCTGCAGGACATTCCTGAAGAGGGCATCCGCCAGTTATTGTTTGTCCAGCCCGGTCAGAAGTTTTCTCGCACATTGATTACCACCAGCGAAGAAACCATTGAAGGTGCACTGGGTAATGCCGGTTACACTTTCGCCAGTGCAACGGGTCAGCCAGTACCAGCAGGTGAGGGCGCCTCAGAAACCGAAGTGGATGTGAAGTTCTTTGTCGATGCCGGTAAGCGAGCTTACGTTAGACGCATCAACTTCCAGGGTAATACGTTTACCCAGGATGAAGTGCTGCGCCGGGAAATGCGCCAGATCGAAGGTGGTTGGGCATCCAATGCCTTTATTGAACGTTCAAAAATTCGTCTTGAGCGCCTCGGCTTCTTTAAAGAAGTGAATGTGGAAACACCTGCTGTCCCCGGTACTGACGATCAAATTGATGTGGAGTACACAGTAGAAGAGCAGCCTTCCGGTTCAATTTCGGCAACCGTGGGTTACGCTCAGGACTCAGGTTTGTTGTTAGGTGCGAGCTATCAAGAGAACAATGTTTTTGGTACAGGTAATAGCGTCAATGTGGGTATTAACTACAGTGACTTCCAAACGGCTTATAACCTGTCATTCTTTGACCCTTACTACACGGTGGACGGTGTAAGCCGGGGTTATTCTTTGTTCTATCGCGAAAGTGATTTTGATGAACGGAATATTGCGCGCTTCTCCACGGACTCCTTTGGCGGCAGTATCAACTTCGGCTACCCCATCAGTGAAGTGTCCCGGGTTGGGTTCAGTTTTGGCTACGAAAACACCGACATTCAAGAAGGTGTGTTCCCCGCTCAGGAGATTTCGCAATTCTTGAATCGTGAAGGTAGTAGCTTTGATTTGTTTACAGTAAAAGCTTCCTACTCTATGTCTGCGTTGAATCGTGGTTTACTACCCACGGGCGGTCGCTCGCAATCCTTGTCTTTAGAAATGACGGTGCCAGGCAGCGAACTTGAGTTTTATCGTTTGAACTATAACGGCCAGATCTTCTTCCCTCTAACCCGCGCCCTGACTTTACGCTTAGCAACAGACCTGGGTTATGGCGATAGCTTTGGTGACACTGAAACCTATCCGTTCTATAAGAATTTCTACGCGGGTGGTTTTGGCTCCGTACGCGGTTATGAAAACAATACCCTGGGTCCAAGGTCGACGCCGTCTCCAGCGGATCCGTTTAATGATCCCGATCCCATTGGTGGTAACGTGTCTATTAGCTTCAACGCTGAGGTGATCTTCCCGCTACCGTTTATCGAAGATCAGCGTCAAATGAAGTCAGTGTTCTTTATCGATGGCGGCAACGTGTTTAACACCAACTGCTTACAAGTTAGTACTATCTGTCGTGATATTGATGATGGTGAATTGCGTTATACCGCTGGTTTTGCCATGACCTGGATCACCGGCTTCGCGCCTATCAGCTTTGCCTTGTCGGTGCCGCTGAACGAAAAGGATGGTGATGAAACCGAGTCCTTCCAGTTTGAATTGGGTAAAACTCTGTAGAGCCGAGCAGCGACAGCAAACAAAATTAGCAAAAAGTGAGAACTTTTTGCCGAAAAACCCCACCAATTAGGTAATTGAATCGAAATGTCGGATGTGACAACATCACGGCCTTTCAAAATCAGCAGCGTAAACTAAAAAGACTGCGCCTGTTACAGACCAGAGCACACGAGGAGATCACCGTGCAAATGACCCGTAGAATTCTAGCGACCCTATTTTTAATGCCGCTCTTGGCCTTGAGCGTACCGGTTGCTGCCGAGATTAAAGTCGCCATTGTGGATGTCCAGGGTGCGATCCTCCAGTCTGAAGAAGCCAAGCGCCTGCTCCAGCAAATTCAAGATGAGTTCAAAGACGAAGAAGAAGAAATCGTCAAAATTCAATCTGAAGCTGCAGCCATGCTCGAGCGCCTGCAAAAAGATGCTGAAGTCATGAGCGATGCTGAGAAGCGCCGTCTGCAACAGCAAATCGAATCCAAGAACAATGACTTTGTGTTTTTCCGTCAGAAGCTGCAACGCCAGGTAGAAGATCGCCAGCAAGAGTTGTTTGCCGGCGTGAATGGTAAAGTTCAAAAAGCCATTGAAGAACTGGTGAAGAGTGAAGACTACGACTTGATCTTGCCACGCCAGGCAGCTCTGTACGTGAATCCTGTTTACAACATTACCCGTAAGGTCACAGAGAAACTGAACGAACTCGACGCAGCTCGCTAGTTCCTTAAGTCCTTTGAAGACCTACACCCTAGCGGATCTTAGTCAGGAGCTAGGCCTCGAGTATCGAGGTGATGGCAAGATAGAGATCACCGGTATTGCCAAACTCGGTGATGCCAAGTCGAACCAGCTAGGGTTCTTGTTTAGCGCGGCCTATCGCAGTGAGTTAGAAAGCTGTCAGGCCGCGGCTGTCGTCTTAAAGGCAGAAGATGCTGAGCTATTTCATGGTCCGGTGATTCTCTCAAACCAGCCGCGCTTAGCCTGGGCGAAAGTGGCCGCATTGTTTGATCCAGAGCCATTACCAGCGTTAAAAGTGCATCCTTCCGCCTCGGTAAGTGATACCGCCACAGTTGGCACCGAGGTGACTGTGGGAGCAAATGCCACCATAGAAGCCGGGGCGCGGATTGAGTCTGGTGCAGTGGTTGGTGCAGGTTGTGTGATTGGTGAGAATGTCACCATCGGCGCTAATACTCGCCTGGCGGCGAATGTGACGATTTATCATGGCGTCACCATTGGCGCTAACTGCCGAATCCATAGTGGTACGGTTATAGGTGCTGACGGTTTCGGTTATGAGTTTGATGCGGCCACCGCAAGCCTGACGAAAATTCCACAGATTTACGCCGTGGAAATTGGCAATCAGGTAGAGATTGGCGCCGGTACCACCATTGACCGGGGTGCTCTAAATCACACCAGGATTGGTAACGGCGTTAAGTTAGATAATCAGGTGCAAGTAGGTCACGGCACCACCATAGGCGATCACACAGCAATATCTGGCTGTACCGCGATTGCCGGTAGCACCAAAATAGGCAGTTACTGCCTAATTGGCGGTGCTGTGGGCATCGTGGATAACATCACGATCACTGACCAGGTGGAGATCACCGCCATGTCATTGGTTAGCCGCTCCATCAAACAAAGCGGTAGGTATTCTTCTGGTACGGGCTTAATGCCTGGAAAACAATGGAAGAGAAGTATCGTCGGTTTCGCTAAACTGGACGAGATAATGAAAAGGCTTCGGCGACTAGAAGCCAAGTAACTGCACATTTGAGAATTGCACCATGGAAGTCACAGATATCTGGCGATTGTTACCCCATCGCTATCCTTTTTTATTGGTTGATCGCGTCCTGGAAATCAGTGACGAGAAAATTGTCGCCATCAAAAACGTTACCATCAATGAGCCTCAGTTCACCGGTCACTTTCCGGATACGCCGGTGTTCCCTGGTGTGTTAATTGTGGAAGCCATGGCCCAGGCCTCTGGCATTCTGGCTTTCAAAAGCCGTGGTCGTACCCTCGATGATGGTTATATCTATTATCTCGCAGGTACCGACAAGACCAAATTTAAACGTTCTGTGGTCCCGGGCGACCAACTAAGACTTGAGGTTGAGATCGTCAATCTGCGCAGTCACTGGATGAAGGCAGCAGGTAAGGCTTATGTGGGTGACCAGTTGGTTTGCTCATCGCTGCTGACCTGCGCAGAACAAAAAGTTACTTAAGCTAGTTTGCAGTGGTTGCTGGAACCCACAATTCGGCGCCAGTCATCGCCATGTTGGCAGGGGAGGCCTCTGGCGACAATCTTGGCGCTGCCCTGATCAAAGGCATCCAAAGCCAAAGCCCGGGTGCCCGCTGTATTGGTGTTGGCGGACAAAGAATGGCGGAGCAGGGCTTTGCCTCCTGGTTCGATATGACCGAGTTTTCGGTCAATGGTTTTGTTGATCCGTTGCTGCGTCTGCCGCAGTTTATTCGCCTGCTGTATGAAACCCGAAATCGTGTGCTCGCGGAAAATGCCGATTGTTTTGTTGGCATCGACTTTAATTTCTTCAATTTGCTGCTGGCAGGTTTGCTGAAGAAAAAGGGCGTTCGCACCATTCATCTGGTCTCACCAACGGTTTGGGCATGGCGCGGTGGTCGCGTTAAGAGCATCGCGAAAAAGATCGACTTGATGCTGACGTTGTATCCTTTTGAAACTGAAATCTACGAACGCAACAATGTTAAGGCGCGCTTTGTTGGTCATCCCCGTGCCGATGAAATTGATCTCGATGAGGGTGAGCGTGGTAAGTTAGCGGCGCGTCAGGAACTGGGCTTTGAAGAGCATGATCGAGTGATTGCCATGCTGCCGGGCAGTCGCAAGCGCGAGGTGCAGCTCTCTGGGCCGGATTTTTTCGCTGCAGCTAATCAGCTCTGGCGCATGAACCGAAAAACCAAATTTGTTGTGCCGGCAGCGAACCAAAAGCGCAAACAGCAAATCGAAGAGCTGGTATTACAGCAGAATGAGTCGCTCAAGGTTAAGGTGGTGCTTGGTAAATCCCAGCTAGCCATGCAAGCGTCAGATGTGGTGCTTGCGAATTCAGGTACCGCGACTCTGGAGGCCATGTTGCTAAAAAAACCTCTGGTCATGTCTTATCGTTTGCCGCCAATGACCTATGCCATCGTCTCTCGTATGGTGACCACGGAGTACTTTGCGCTGCCGAATATTTTAAGTGGCCGCAAGTTAGTAGAAGAATTCATTCAGGACGCTGCCACCGCAGACGTTCTGGCAGGTGCTGTGAATCGCCTGGTGGATCGGGATCAGTCCGAACTGATTGCCATTTATCATGAAATTCACAAAACTCTACGTAAAGATGCTGGCGCCACTGCTGCCAGCGCTATTCTTGAACTATTGCAATCAGAGTAACGTGACAAGAAGATTTTTAGTGGCGGGGGTAGATGAAGTTGGTCGCGGTCCGTTGGCAGGTGACGTGTATGCCGCGGCGGTGATTTTAGATCCAGAGCAGCCCATTGCTGGTTTAAACGATTCAAAAGCCTTGAGCGACAAAAAGCGCCGGCTACTCGATGTGGAAATCAGACAGCGCGCCTTAACTTTTTGTGTGGCTCGAGCTGAAGTCCATGAGATTGATCGGATTAACATCCTTCAGGCAACCTTCAAGGCCATGCAGCGCGCGGTAACAGGCTTAAGCTTCGCTGCTGAATTTGTCCTTGTGGATGGCAACCGCACTCCGGGGTTTCACTGCCCGTCAGATTCTTTGATCAAAGGTGATAGTAAGCACGATGCCATCAAAGCCGCGTCGATCATCGCGAAAGTAGCGCGTGATCAAGCCATGATAGAACTGCATGACCAGTATCCGCAGTACGGGTTTAAGCAGCACAAGGGATATCCCACGGCCGCGCATATAGCAGCGCTGCGCGAACATGGGCCAAGCCCACTGCATCGTATGTCCTTCGCCCCCTGTCGTGAGGCAAAACGCTAGTCTGCAGTTTAGGCAGTGCAAGTGGCGAGGATTCTCGCTAGCATTAGGGGCAAATAAAAAAGGAACGAGCAGCCATGGCGCGAGAATTTGATGTCATTCTCTGGGGGGCAACGGGTTTTACCGGGCAGTTAGTTGCCGAGTATTTGTTTCAAAAGTATGGCGTCGGCGGAGAGCTAAGCTGGGCCATTGCCGGTCGCAACCGTGACAAGCTCGGGGAAGTGGCAAAACAAGCTGCTGGTAACCAGGCTGAAGATATTGCCGTTATTGTTGCCGATACCACCGATGCAGAAGCCATCGATGCCATGGTCCAACGCACTGCCGTGGTTTGTACAACTGTAGGGCCATACGCACTGTACGGTACGGTTTTGGTGGAGGCCTGCGCAAAACACGGCACTCATTGTTGCGACCTAACGGGCGAAGTGCAGTGGATGGTAAAAACCATCGAGCAGTTCCAAACTGCTGCTGAAGCCAGTGGCGCGAAAATTGTTCACACCTGCGGATTTGACAGTATTCCCTCCGATATGGGGGTCTACTATTTGCAGCAACAAATGCAGAAGCAGTTTGGTCAATACGCCGCAGAAGTAAAATATCGGGTAGGCGACACGGTGGGTGGCGTCAGCGGGGGCACCATTGCCAGCATGATGAACATGATGGAAGAAGCCAGGGTTGACCCCAGCATCACGGAAATTCTTAAGGATCCCTACAGCTTAAACCCACCGAACATGCCTCGCGGCGAAGACGGCCAGGATCAGATCGGCGCGTTATATGATCTCGACTTTATGCAGTGGACCGGGCCGTTTGTCATGGCTGGGATTAATACCCGGGTCGTACGCCGCAGTAATGCTTTGATGAAATACGCCTATGGTCAGGACTTTCGTTATAGCGAGGCCATGCTGATGGGTAATGGCCCGGCAGGTTATATGAAGGCGGTGGCCCTGTCCGGCATGTCTGGCATCATGATGCTTGGTGCGGCATTTAGCCCCACGCGCTCACTGCTGAAGAAAGTAGTGCCGAAGCCTGGTGAAGGTCCGTCCCGCGATGCTATTGAAAATGGTTACTTTAAAATTGAATTGTTTGGTAAGGATAAAGCCGAGCCGGCTAATAGCATCAAAGTCCAGGTCAACGGCGTTGGCGATCCTGGTTATGGCGCCACATCAAAAATGTTAGCTGAGTGTGCGGTTTGTTTAGCCAAGGATGATCTACCAGATTCTGGCGGGGTTTTGACACCCTCGGTAGCGATGGGAGACCACTTGTTAGCCAGGCTACAGAAAAATGCCGGTATGACCTTCGAGACGGCTTAAGCGCAGGTTCAGTAAACTGATTGTGTAAATAGGGGGTTGAATGTTAGATCGTTTACGCTCCACCTACTTCTATATTTGTTGGTTGCCTCTGGCGCTGTACGTGGCGAGTGATATTTACATCGCCACCTCAACCGGTTGGGGGCAATGGGCCATGGGCGTTGTGGTGTTGCCGCCAATGCTGCTGAGCGCCGCGTTTATGTTGGTGGGCGTGATGATCGTTAGTGATATGGTGCAGCAGGGCGGGCCTATCATCAAAATTGCCCTGGCAACTCTCGTTGCCGGCAGCGTGTTTCTCTGGTTTGTCGGGCGTACCTTACTCGTTACACTAAACGTTTTGCCGTGATTTGAACGGGTAATTTATCGGGCGTGCCTTGTGATGGTCAGGTCGCCTTGGTTATGATTCCATGCTCTTCCCCGGGTTCATTCTGTACTGCTAATGCCGCAACCATTTGTCCATCTTCGCGTTCACTCTGAATATTCCTTAAGCGATGGCATGGTGCGGATTAAACCCCTTGCGGCGGCGGCGGTGGAGATGCAAATGCCCGCCATTGCTCTTACAGACATTAACAATGTCTTTGCTCTGATTAAGTTCTATAACGCCGCCAATGGTGCCGGGGTCAAGCCGCTGGTGGCAGCCGATGTCACCATTCCCGATGACAGTGGCCTTGAGCCAACCCCCCTGGTTCTGATTGCGCGCAACCAGAAAGGTTATCGAAATCTCTCAGAGTTGCTCTCAAGGGCTTACCTGGAAGGACAGAAACTCGGCCAGGTGGGCGTTCGCCGCGAGTGGCTGGCAGAGCAACCTGAAGGCATGATTGCACTCTCAGGCGGACGCTTCGGCGATATTGGACAACTCCTATTGCAAGACAAATATGCTGAGGCAAAAGCGCGCGCTGAAGCCTGGATGGCGCTGTTCCCCGATGCGTTTTATATCGAGTTACAACGGACCGGGCGCCAAAATGAAAAAGCCTACAATGCCCTGGCGGTGCAATTGGCGATTGAGCTTGAGTGCCCTGTAGTCGCCACCAACGACGTGCGCTTTATTGATCAGGAAGAATTTGAGGCCCATGAGGTTCGCGTCTGTATTCATGACGGTCGGACTATTGATGATCCACGCCGGGAGCAACGTTACTCAGAACAACAGTATCTAAAATCGCCAGAGGAGATGGTGGAGCTGTTTAGGGACATTCCTGAAGCCATTGAGAATGCTGTCGAAATTGCCCGTCGTTGCAACGTTGAGATTCAGTTAGGCAAATACTTTTTGCCGGAATATCCCATCCCCGAGGGCCACACCACTGAGACATACTTTTGTGAAGTGTCTGAGCAAGGCCTTGATGAGCGGCTGGAAAAAATCCTCGATCCAGCGGACCCGGACTATGCCGAGAAGCGCAAGGCCTACGATGACCGGCTCGAGTTTGAGCTCGGGGTTATTAACAAAATGGGCTTTCCAGGTTATTTCCTGATCGTGATGGAGTTCATTCAGTGGGCTAAGGACAACGGCATTCCGGTTGGCCCCGGGCGAGGTTCAGGGGCGGGTTCTCTGGTGGCCTACGCGCTACGAATTTGTGATGTTGACCCATTGGAATACGACCTGCTGTTTGAGCGCTTCTTGAATCCGGAACGTGTTTCCATGCCGGACTTTGATATCGACTTTTGTATGGATGGTCGCGATCGCGTGATCCAGCATGTGTCAGAACTTTATGGCCGTAACGCCGTATCGCAAATCATCACCTTCGGTACCATGGCGGCAAAAGCGGTGGTGCGCGACGTGGCGCGGGTGCAAGGCAAACCCTATGGTCTAGCCGATAAGTTGTCGAAGCTGATTCCATTTGACCCGGGTATGACTTTAAGTAAAGCCCTGGAAGAAGAACCGCTGTTGCGTGAGTTCATCCGCACCAATGAAGAAGCCGAAGAAATCATGGAGATGGCTTTCAAGCTAGAAGGTCTCGCCAGAAACGTCGGTAAACACGCCGGTGGTGTGGTGATTGCGCCCACCAAGATTGATGACTTTTCGCCCATCTTTTGTGATGAGGCTGGCGGCAGTCTGGTGACCCAATTTGATAAGGATGATGTGGAACAGGCGGGGCTGGTGAAGTTTGACTTCCTCGGTTTGCGGACCCTCACCATCATTAATAACGCCGTCAAAAGTATTAACGAGCGCAAGGCTGAACAAGGTGAGGAGCCTGTCGATATTGAAGCAATATCACTGGAAGATCCGGTCATTTATCAGCAATTTCGCGCGGCAAAAACCACCGCGGTATTCCAACTTGAATCCCGGGGTATGAAAGAACTGATGAAGCAGGTAAAGCCAGACCGCTTTGGCGATATTGTCGCGTTGGTGGCCTTGTTTCGCCCGGGTCCATTAGAACTGGCACCGGACTTCATTAAACGTAAGAACGGTGAAGAGGAAGTAGACTACCTGCACCCGAGTCTTGAGCATGTTTTGAAAGATACCTACGGGGTCATGCTCTACCAGGAACAGGTCATGCAAATTTCTCAGGTATTAGCTGGTTATAGCCTGGCTGACGCTGACTTGTTGCGGCGAGCCATGGGTAAAAAGAAACCCGAGGAAATGGCCAAACAGCGTGACATATTCGTTGCCGGTGCGCTCAAGAACAATGTGGATGAAGATCAGGCTGGGCGCATTTTCGACATTATGGAAAAGTTTGCCGGCTATGGCTTCAACAAACCCCACTCAGTGGCTTACGCCTGGGTGGCCTACCAGACCGCCTGGTTAAAACACTATTACCCGGCAGATTTTATGGCCGCGGTGTTGTCAGCGGATATGCAAACCACCGACAAGGTGGTGATTAACATTGAAGAGTGTAAAGAGATGAATATCCCCATCTCACCGCCAGATGTGAATCGCGGCGAGTTCCGCTTTGTCGCTGATAGCGAACGGAGCATTGTTTATGGCCTGGGAGCGATTAAAGGTCTGGGTGAAGGCCCTGTGGCAGCCATCACCGAAGCACGGCAAGACGGTCCTTTTAGCGATTTGTATGACCTTTGTGATCGTGTGGATTCCAGACGCGTTAACAAACGTGCCATCGAGGCCCTGATTGGCAGTGGTGCGCTGGACAACATCGCGGTGTTTGAAGGCCAAACGGAAGCGCAACAAACCATCGATTATCGCCGTGCGCTACTTCTAGCCAATCATGAAGATGCGGTGAAAGTGGCGGAGCAAAAAGCCCGTAACAAGGACGGCGGTGTCATGGATTTGTTTGGCGAGGGATTGATGACCAGTGACACAGCGAGCTGCGCTTATAACCACTTTAAAGGTCTGGAAGACCTACGCCTGATTGAACGCCTGCGGATGGAAAAGTCGACGCTCGGTTATTACCTTACAGGGCATCCCATTGATCAGTACAAAGATGAGATCCGCCATTACACCAAAACGCGCCTTGCAGATGTTCGTGCAGGTTCTGGTTTAAGTGTTATGGGACTAGTGGCGAATGTTTTTCCCAAAAAGACACAGAGTGGTGAGCCGAGGGCAGATGTAGTATTGGAAGATAAGAGCGGCCGTCTCGAGATAAGAGTCCAACCTAGGCTTTATCAAAGCATAGATCATCTGTTGGTTGCGGGTGCAATATTGGTTTGCAAGGGGGATATAGCTTTCAGTGACTTCATTGGTGGCTTGCAAATGACGGCCACCGAAATCAAAGACATTGCAAGGGCTCGCGCTACTACTTTGAAGAAACTGAAACTCTGCTTTGAAGACAAAGAGCTTTCTGAAAGTTTTACCAGTGAGTTGGCTGAAATACTCGCTCCTTACAAGGGCCGTTTTGGTGAAGTCTGCCCTGTGGCCATCGACTACGTCACAGACCGAGCTGCGGCGGAAGTCACCCTTGGTGAATCCTGGCGGGTATCCCCAGCAGATGAACTGATCCAGAATTTGAAAGACCGCTATGGTGCCGAGCGGGTTGTCCTGGACTTTTAACTAGCCATGCTTAATGCGCAGGCACGACAAGAGCTAGAACAAGCGGTTGGCCGTGTCATTGTTGCGTACAGTGGCGGCTGTGATTCCCACGCCCTACTGCATTATCTCGCCAACAATTTGCGCAAGGCAGTCGAAGCCTTGCATATCAATCACAACTTGCAGGAAGACTGCGCTGCCTGGCAGGCTCATTGTGAGCAGGTGTGTGATGACTTAAATGTACCGCTCACCAGCATCAGCGTCGCGGTGAGTAAAACCGGGAGTCTGGAAACCAATGCCAGAGAAGCCCGCTACGAGGCTTTTAAACAATGTTTGCAACCGGGGC
>JBKAGC010000071.1:0-14878 GCA_046290215.1 Pseudomonadales bacterium
CAACATTTCGGCCCGGGCTGATCTCACCATCGACACTACCAACCTGACCATCCATCAATTGAGGGATCTGGTTCGAACTCGAATCACCGGCAACCGCCAGGGTCTGGCTTTGCTATTTCAGTCTTTCGCTTTTAAAAGCGGCGTACCAGTAGATGCTGATATGGTGTTTGACGTGCGCTGCCTACCAAACCCGCACTGGGTAGCCAGCTTACGGGCGCTCACCGGCCTGGACCAACCGGTGCGCGATTTTCTCGGCAGCCATGACGAGGTCAAGGAAATGGAAGCGGATATCGAAAACTTCCTCAACCGCTGGTTACCAAAATTCGAGGAAAACTCTCGAAGTTATGTCACGGTAGCCATTGGCTGCACCGGCGGTCAACACCGTTCTGTTTACCTGAGCGACCGGCTATATCTAAAGTTTCGGGAAAAGTGGGAAAATGCCCAGGTCCGCCATCGAGAGCTTGGTATTCAAGGCGATGCTCATAGCAATAGTGGATCAAACGCTTGATCCTGCGTGAATTACAAATTCAAAACAAACTCGGCTTGCACGCCCGGGCAGCCTCGAAATTTGTTGCCCTCGCCAAAGAATTCGCTTGCGACATCAAGGTGACATCACCCCATGCCAGCGCTAACGGTAAGAGCATCATGAACATGATGTTGTTACAAGCGAGTATTGGCACCTCAATTAGTATTGAGGCAGACGGCATTGATGAGCAAGAAGCCATCGACGCGCTATGCGCCCTGGTCAACGACAAGTTTACTGAGGCGGAATAAGCGTGAGTGAAATCGAGAATCCTAATGCACCACTCGATAAGCTCAATAGCCTGATTGCGAGCGGCACCTATACTCAGGTTAAGTATCTCATCGATATTTTAAAGCCTGCCGACATTGCCGCGCTGCTGGAATCAACGCCATTTCAACAGCGCATGGTGATCTGGAACCTCCTTGAGCAAGACATTCAGAGTGAAATCCTTAGCGAGCTAAACGAAGACTTACTTAGTGACCTGCTTGCTGACAGTTCTCCGGATGAAGTTGCCGAGCTATTGGAACAAGTCAGTTCTGACGATGACTTGACCGATATTTTGCAACAGCTACCAGATGCGGTAACCACGCAAGTGTTGCGATCCATGGACTCACAGGATCGCGCCAGGGTAGAGAAGCTACTGTCGTATCCTGAGGATCAGGCTGGCGGCCTAATGGACACCGAGATCATCAGTGTCCGCACCAAAGTCACCGTGGATGTGGTACTTAGATATTTGCGCCGTCATAGCGAATTGCCCAATATGACTGACAATATCTTTGTGGTGAACCGTAAAGATGAGTACATCGGCCTGTTACCCTTACAAAAACTCCTGGTTTCTGATCCAAGCTTGACCGTGCGCGAGGTTATGGTGACCGATGTCGACCCGATCGAAGCGCATACACCAAAAGGTGAGGTAGCAGCCATTTTCGCCCGCTATGATCTTGTGTCTGCCCCGGTCATTGACGAGGCCGGCTTACTGGTGGGACGCATTACCATTGATGACGTGGTAGATGTCATTAAAGATGAAGCCGACCATAGCTTGCTTGGTTTAGCGGGTCTTGATGAAGATGACGATGCCTTTGCGCCTATCTGGCGCACCGCTCGGTCTCGAGCCATTTGGCTGGGGGCAAATTTACTTACCGCGTTCTTGGCTTCAGCAGTGATCAATCTATTTGAAGACACCATTGCCCAGGTGGTGGCGCTCGCGGTGCTCATGCCCATTGTCGCGAGCATGGGAGGCGTTGCAGGGAGCCAGACCCTGACTCTGGTGATCCGCGGTATGGCACAAGGGCAATTGGTTGATAGTAATATGTTCTGGCTCATGCGCCGGGAAATTGCCGTCGGCTTAATCAACGGCACGGTCTGGGCTCTGGTGGTGGCTTTAGGCGCCTACTTCGTTTTTGGCGATGCCACTTTGGGTATCGTCATCGCCTCTGCGCTACTGATTAATCTGGCAGTGGCCGCACTATCCGGCGCCCTTTTGCCGAGATTACTGCAAGCATTGAACATCGACCCTGCGGTTGCTGGCACTGTGGTTTTAACAACGATTACGGATGTGGTGGGATTTATGTCATTCTTAGGTCTCGCAACCTTCTTTTATATGTAATTTTGCACCCTGAATGCCATGACTGACGATTTAGAAGACGCCGAAGAATTTACCGGCCCGAGTAAGACGCAATTAAAGCGAGAAGCCCAGGCCTTTGTCACAATGGGCGAAAAGCTCATGGCAATTCCCGAACCGCAGCTACAGCAAATTGGCTTACCCGAAGTAGTTGATGCAGTGCTTGCAGCAAAGAAAATCACCAAAGGTAATGCCCGTAAACGGCAGCTACAGTTTATCGGTAAGTTGTTACGGAAGTCTGATACCACCGCATTAAACCTATTGCTTAATCGTTACGATGCCAGTAGCGCTGAGCATGCCAACCAGTTTCACCAACTGGAATCCTGGCGAGAGCGACTCATCGATGAGGACCAAACTGTCATGGCCGAGATTATCGAAGCCCACCCAGACCTGGACCGGCAGCACTTAAGAGGACTGACTCGAAACGCCATTCGCGAACAGGCGCAGCAGCAAGCCTCCGACAAAGAGCTACCCAGGGTGCAGTTTCGCAAGTTGTTTCAGTATCTTAAGTCTCTGGCTGACTCATAGCCGGCGTTGTTGAAGTACGGGTAAACTGGACCTGGCAGCAGCTACCTCCGCAAAGTCTATATCAACAATTAGCACATCCTCTCCGGTAGCTGCCTCGGCGACAATCTCACCCCAGGGGTTTACCACCATACTATGACCGTAGGTTTCTCTGCCGCTATCGTGCGAGCCACCCTGACAAGCAGCTACCATAAACACAAAACTCTCAATCGCCCTGGCGCGCATTAAGGTTTCGAAATGCGCTTTGCCAGTAGGTACCGTAAACGCCGAAGGTGCAGTCATCATAACGACGCCGCGCTTTGCCAGCGTCAAGTAAAGCTCTGAAAATCTTAAGTCGTAACAAACGCTCAGACCAATTTCGCCCCACGGGGTAGGAACAGAAACCACTTCATCGCCATGCTCAAAGGTATCAGACTCGCGATAATGCCGGTGGGCATCATCAACATCTACATCAAACATATGAATTTTGTCGTAGCGAGACTGGATCATACCGTTAGCGTCAAATACCAGGGAGGCTGCTCTGACGCGGCCATCTTTTAGGACTGAAGTATCGGCCCTATATCCTAGTGGCATCGTGCCGGCAAAGACCCAGCTATTTGTACTTGTGCATAACTCGCGAAGGTAGTCCTGAATGGGACCTTGTCCCGGACTTTCCTGTTTTGCAATCTCCGCGGGATTCTGGTGACCCAGGGCGGCAAAATTTTCCGGCAAAAAGATCGCATCGACATTCGATGTAGCCAAATCCTGAGTTAGCTCGGTTAACTGCCTGAGGCTTGTGGCCACATGCTGGCTACTGACCATCTGGATGACGGCGATACGCACTATTGACCCGTGGGCTCCTCAGCCGGTGCCTCTCGAACGGAATCGCTAAAAATAGACACAAACTCAATCACTGGTTCATCCATCGTACCGCTAATTTTATATTTTGCGCTACTGATGGCATTGATTTGATTCTGGAACACCTGCTGCACTAGAAATACACCGGCGCCTGTTAAGGGACCGGTGGCGAGCGCAGAGTAAGCGGCATACCAGGGCAAATTACGATTCACAGGTAGTGTGACGATCATATCGTTGTCCAACTCCTGGGAATTTAGGTTTACCCGACCACCTACTTTAAAAATGCTCCCAGAACCTTCGATCATGATCGGCTCAACGACATCCACGACACCGGCAGAAAAACGGGTTTCCCCCTCTATCTTGTTAAAGCTAAAGCCACTATCCACCACATCGGAGAAATCGAGCCGGAACCGGCGCGCCAGCGAGGCAAAATCGAATATACCCAGCAACCGCAGCGCGCCCATATTGCTATCCGCCTGAACAAACCGACCTTGCCCCTCGTCTAGCCGGATTAGCCCATTGATCACTTCAAGATCCACCATGGCAGGTGAACCAGGCCACGAGACATCTGCCGACAAAGAAAAATCCTGCCCTTCAATGCTTGATGCATACCCCCACTGCTGCAGCGCCGAACCTAGATCTGGCACTAACACGGTGCCAGTAAACGCACTCTTGTGCTTACCTTCACTCACTTGCCAACGGACACTGGCATCCTCGGCAACATTTAAGCCTTTCACCTTTACTCGCAGATCTTTAAGCAATGCGCCGTCTGTCTGTGGTTCGTACAAAAACCCCCAGGTTCCATAATCTTCCCCATCCAGAGTAAGGGTATCCACGGAAAAGCGGGCTAATGCAAGATCGCCAGGTGCTACTTCCGCAAGGGGATCCTCCGCTTCATCACCACCGTCAGACTCGAACTCAAGACGCTGCATTGCAATGGCAAGGGGTGCCGCCGGATCATCGTTAACTGACACCTTCCCCTCAAGCCACTCGTTTGCAAGATCCACATGCCAAAAACCAGGGGCCCGCGTGATGCGCGTAAGCACCTGATCCATTTCAAAACCAAACACATCAAACAAAGCAATATTTAAGGTCACGTGATCTAAAGTCTGCTCGAGCTCTTCCTCCATTGAGCCCTCAGACAGCGCCTGTAGATCTGTGCTCAAGGCATCCCACTGCTCATAAACAACATGATCCAATTGACCGATCACTTTGAACTTGTCAAAAGAGACGTCCGTTAATGGTGCTGCGCCGAACTGCAGCTGGCCACCCGCCAAAGAGCCTTCACTGACGTGTAAGCTAGCCCGCACCTGCTCACCAAGATTTAACTCAATCTTGTCCCCACCAGACTCAAACGCTTGCTTATACATAAGCGAAGTGACTTGTTCCGGCGACTTTGCCAGAGGTTCTGGCATATCAATTGCTACACCCTCAAGGTCGGATACGGCTCGAACATAGATGGGTTCATCTCCACGCTCGCCATAAAAGACATGTAAATCAGTTTCATAGTTGATGAGACCATCTACCCTCGAGAGTAATGGTTGCGCGGACCATTGATAGAGATCTTTCGCATCAATCAAACCAGTTGTTGTCACGATGATTTCACCGCCCTCGGCATCGCCAATACTTTGCACATTACCTTGCACGGTTTGCTCAAAAAGCCGTGCCGTGAATGAATCGACCCGCACCGCATTATTCGATTCGTAGAAAAATTTGCCATTCAGGTCGAAAAACTCAAGGTCAAAGCGCGTCATAGCCAAATCGACATCTTCTAATGCAACGGCAACATCAGCCCAGGTGGGTTCACCGCGCTCTGCTCTACCTCCTATGGGTATATTGAGACTGGCAGTGCCGCTCATCGAACCTTTACCAATCCAGCCTTGCGCCATGTTTGAAGTCGCCTCACGCAACGGGGTTTCCGTTAACAAGCGAACGCCATCAGCAAATTCACCGCGAACATTACCGTCAATTAAGATCGTATCGGCAACCCCATCTGCTGATACGGGGACCATGACCGTTGAATCATAGACCTCGCTGTCAAACATGATTCCTCTGGCGTCGTTGGATGAGATTTCAAAATTGTCGATGAAGATCGTTGCCATCAGCTCATCAAACCTGGGCCAGTTAGCATCGTAATCAAGGATTGTGTCTTCTACTTCAAAATAAAGCTGATGAGCCTTTTGGTCTTTGGCAGCTTCTTTGGCCAAGGAACCGTGAAACAACATGCCCGCTTCCATGGAGCGACCTGCCAATATAGAACCTTCCAGCCATGACCGAACATCTTCCTTCAGCGTTCTCGGTAAATACCGAAAAGCATCAAGCAAATCCGCATTTTGTACACCCAGAGACAAACCCCATGTGGTATCTAATCGAGGACCAGGCACTTTCAAATGCACACGACCATTGGCAATCAGATCACCCCAATGCGCCTCTACCAAACCTGTTTGGGCTTGAATTCCCGCTTCTGAAATCTCATAGGTCACGCGAGTTCTGGCACTATCGAAGTACCACTCGTTATCAAATAATCCTGGGAATTGCAGGCTAAATGGCTGCTCATTAAGCATGTCAAGGAAACCACCTTTCGGTCCAAGCTGAACCAGGCCATTCAGATCAGAGATCACCGGCAGGGCTTTATAACGTTCAACGCTAATCCCCTCTAACCTGGCAACCACAGAATAGTCCAGCGTCTCGCCAAACTGCACCACTGCCAGCAATGAAGCCAGCTTACCTCCTGGATTGAGGGCAGCCAGAGTTTCTACCTGCTCTGGTGGCAAACCAATCCCAAGTTGGCCCAACTTCAATGGCGTTGCCAGTAACTCTGGCAAACTCAACTCTGGCATCTGTACAGCGAGTTGGGTGCCATCCGGGCCTGGTTCCAGGGATAAACCCACATCGCTAAATTGCCATTTGATGTCCGCAAACTGCCCTTCAAACTCCGCAATGGTCGCAACAATCTCCCCTGCCATATGACCCTTCGCTGCAAATTGTTGCTGCGTCACCAGTTGGTACTCAAGGGAAGCAAAGTTTGCCTGAACAATAGTCGAGCCTTGAATTGAAAAATTTTCGCCAGTGAAATTGAGCCAGAGTTCACCAGCAGTGCTCAATCGCGCCAGCTCAAAGTCGGCAGCCAGGGTCTCGGGCACAAACTCCGTGATGTTCACACCTGGTAACTTCAAATAGAGATTGCCGGTACGATTTTTGTCGTCAATTCGGCCGCTTAGCTGTCCGGCTAACAGCAAGGACTCCACGCTATCTGCTTCTTCGATTTGCATGGGCAGTGACAGGCTTAAGTTTTGCCCGGCGCGACTGACTTCAGCAGCTAGACCTGGAGTGCTTTTGAGGACGAAACGTTTAATCTCGCCTTGCACGCGCAATTCGAAATCAGTCACCTCAACTGCGTACAAGTAATCTATGGATCGCAGCAACGGTTCTATATCTAGCGGCTCTTCAGCCGGAGGCAGGCCCGCCAGACCCCAGCGCCCCGATTGCTTGTGTAAGCCCAGGCGAACGCCGTTAGCGCTAACTTCTCTAATGATCGGGGTGGTTTCTCGTAAACTCGCGACAACGTCTATCGAGAATTCAAACTGCCCTAGATGAATCTCTTCGTTATCACCAATGATTAAGTTGGTGACTTTAAGACTTGGGTTTAGGTAAGCCCAACCGCCTTCTAGCTGACCGATTTGAACGGCCACGCCCAGTTGTTGTTGCAGCAGGTCTCTTAGATCAATCCGGTAGTTATCAACATTAGCAATGAGAATTCTACCGATGGTAACGTAGCTCGCGACCAACAACAGAAACAGCAACAAGCCGCCTTGAAGCAGGTTTCTGAGCCAACGATTGCTACGAGGTGCATTCATCTAATTTACGCTGGTGTCGTCAAGACGACATCAAACTGTTCCTGGGAGTAGCTACTCTCCACTTGAAGTCGTATCTGGGCACCAAGCTGATTCGCGAGTTCGGCAACAATAGCGGCGTCCTCATCCACCAGACGATCAATCACAAACTGGGACGCCATAATCAAGAACTCCTGATCCCTGAGATGTAGCGCTTTACGACGGAGCTCGCGGTAAATCTCCAGGCATACAGACTCTGCCGTCTTAACGAAACCTCTGCCATTACAGGCCGAGCAGGGCTCACACATCATCTTAAGCAAGCTCTCACTGGTTCGCTTCCGGGTCATTTCCACAAGACCCAGTTCAGAAATCTCAGTGATGTTCCATTTAACGCGATCTGACTGCTGGCCCTTTTCAAGGGTCCTCAGTACCTGACGTTTGTGCTCTTCGTCCAGCATGTCGATAAAATCAATAATGACAATGCCGCCAATATTGCGCAGTTTTAATTGCCTCGGAATGGCTGCCGCCGCTTCAAGATTGGTTCGATAAATGGTTTCTTCCAGATCACGACGGCCGACGTAGGCACCAGTGTTTACATCCACGGTGGTCATCGCCTCGGTTTGGTCAATGATCAAGTAACCACCAGACTTCAGCGGCACCTTTTGCTTTAACGCCACTTCAATCTGGTCTTCTAAATTGTGAGCATCAAACAAAGGCACGTTATCGGTGTTGAGTTGCAGGCAGTCTATCTTTTCCGGAATAAAATCTGCGAGAAATTTCGCCAGCAGTTGATAGATGTCCTCATTGTCCACCAGGATCTTCGCCGTATCCTTATTGATGATGTCCCGCATCACTCGTAAATGGAGCGGTAGATCCTCATACACTAACGCCGGCGCGGGATCCGTGGACTCGCTGCGAATAGAGTCCCAGCGTTGTCGCAACAATTCGGCATCTCGCAATATCTCACTTGCTTCTGCTCGTTCCGACGCTGTGCGTACGATAAAGCCATCCCCTTGCTCTGGCTGATGAATCTGTTCCAGGAGTTCTTTTAACCGCTCACGCTCTTCGGGATCCTCAATACGCTGCGAGATACCGATGTGTGAGGTTTCAGGCATATACACGAGAAATCTTGAGGCGAGGGAAATACTGGCAGAAACCCGGGCGCCTTTGGTGCTAATCGGCTCTTTCGTGACCTGAACCAAAAACTCCTGGCCGTCATGGATCACCTCAGTAATCGGCGGATGATCTGGCTCATCACCGCGATCACTCATGACCAACTCATGGGAATCCACCAGGTCGGTAATGTGCATAAATGCCGTTCTTGCCTGACCAATATCAACAAAGGCGCTCTGCATGCCAGGCAGAATGCGTGCTACCTTGGCCTTATAGATGTTTCCGACAGTACTGCGGGTGTGAAACCGCTCAATAAATATTTCCTGCAGTAGGCCCTGCTCGACCACTGCAACGCGTGTTTCGAGATCCGAAACACTGATGACAATTTCTTCGGCCATGCCGAGTTCCCTGTTCCAATAAAATTCTTTGCATACTCACTTAACTCCACTCCGATGCCGGATCTCACCCTGCTTTGGGTTGATCTGGAATGGTGATGTTGAAATCCGCCAAAAACCGGGCGGTCTCCGTCAACGGCAGGCCTACCACGTTGGTGTAGCTGCCAGCGATTGTTTCCACAAAAATTGTACCTATGCCTTGTATCCCGTACGCACCTGCTTTATCTGCCGGCTCTCCTGTTGCCCAATAAGCGGCGATTTCTCTATCGTTTAGTGTACGGAAATGCACGTTAGTTTCGACAATAAACTGATGATTGTGTTCGTCTTTTTGCCCGATCGTCACTGAAGTTAAGACCTGATGTTGTTTCCCAGACAGCTTCCGGAGCATCCGGGCAGCATCTGCTTCATCCACAGGCTTGCCAAGGATTTCATTTTCGTAAACCACAATGGTGTCTGCTGTAAGTAACACTTCACCGGGGCCTAGTTCATTGACCCGGATTAGCGCAGAATATTTCTCATTGGACATTCTCGAAACGTAATCACTGGGCATCTCACCTTTAGCCACCTGCTCATCGATAGCGGGCTTTAAGGTGCGAAACTTGAGACCAACTTGTCTGAGTAGCTCTGCCCGCCGCGGAGAGGTAGAGCCAAGGACTAAACTCACTTAGGTAACTCCAAAAAAGCGCCGCAGGGCTCGCAGCAACAGGAACATCCAGGGCCAGACGAAGGCACTCATCACAGCAGGCAATAGCAACCACCAACTCCAGGCCTTCATGCCGATTAAGCGTTCTATCCAGAACATGGTCAAATGGGCCAGACCAATCAGAGCCAGCACCACCAGGCTTTGTTGCCAAACCGCGAACATTCGCAGGCGTTGATAGAGGTTGGCGGCAATATAGGCTACCAGCAGGTAAATCAAAGCATGCTGGCCTAGTAACGAACCAAGCAACACATCCATGAGCAAACCGAGCACCCAGGCCGTTAACATACCCACCCGGTGCGGTAAGGCAATAATCCAATAGATCAGAATCAGCAACACCCAGTCCGGCCGGAGATAGCCAAATTCCCAGGGCAAATTGTTTGGTATGTTGACCAAAGCCAGGATCATGCCGAGGAAAAAGCTAACCAGAATGACCCAGAAGCCGCGCGCCGCCTGCTCAACCATCGGGATCTCGCTGTCGCATTCGTTCCTCGGAAAACACCACCAGCACATGCCGGCTACGGTCTAGTAGAGCACTGGGCGTCGCGGTAGCCAGGGCAAAGGGTTTGCCCGGATCATATTCAAACTTATCGACCACCCCCACGGGATAACCCACAGGGAATCGATTCCCCAGCCCGGAACTCACCAGCAAATCACCCGGGCGAATATCAGCGGTGCCTTGCACGTGCATTAAATCCAGTTGCCCCAGTGATCCTGAGCCCTGGGCAATGAGACGTAGGTTACTGCGTACCACCTGCACTGGCACCGAGTGAGCCTGATCACTAATGAGTAATACTCTGGCGGTAAGTGGACCTACAGATATCACCTGGCCCATTAAACCCTCGGCGTCCAGCACCGGTTGACCAACAAACACGGCCTGATTAGAGCCTTTATCGATAATCACTTCATGGCGATTAGGGTCAGGGTCGATGCCAATCAGTTCCGCCACCAGGACGTTGTCCTGAAGTTTGGCCGCCGAGCCAAGCAAGTTCCGCAGGCGATTATTCTCCGCCGTGAGTGCGGCCATTTTTTCGGTCTTGGCCTTCAGCAAGAGTTGTTCTTGCTCTAGCTCCTCAACCCTGGACTGCAAATGATCTCGTGAGGAGAAAACTTCTTTAACGGTGTCCGCCGTGCGGGTTGGGTAATCTGCTATCACCACCACCGGCGTCACCAAGGTTGTCACCGCAGCGCGCGCCTGATCCAAATAACCAGAGACATGATCAACCACCATCAGGATGACAGCCAACAATCCCAGGCCAAAGATCTTGTAACCAACCGTTGTCTCTTCAAGAAATAGCGATTTGATAGCAAGGTTCCTGGAATTGTCAGTGCGCCATACTCCTGGCGCATAAGATCAACTAGTGAATTGAGAGAAAATCGCTGTCGCCCCGATCATCCATGATTTCTAGTGCCCGTCCACCACCTCGCGCCACACAGGTAAGCGGATCTTCGGCAACGATCACCGGCAAGCCGGTTTCATTGGCCAGCAAGCGATCAAGTTCTCGAAGCAACGAGCCACCGCCGGTTAGCACCAGACCACTTTCGGCGATGTCAGCGGCAAGTTCTGGTGGTGTTTGCTCCAGGGCACCTTTCACTGCTTGTACGATGACCGACAGCGGTTCTTGGAGCGCTTCAAGAATTTCATTGCTATTAAGCGTAAAGCTACGGGGCACACCTTCTGCGAGGTTTCGACCACGTACATCGATTTCACGCACCTCGTTACAAGGAAAGGCGGTACCAATTTCTTGCTTGATGCGTTCTGCTGTGGCATCACCAATTAGGCTGCCCTGGGTACGACGGACATAGGCAGTAATCGCTTCATCAAAGCGGTCGCCACCAACTCTGACGGATTGGGCATAAACCACACCATTTAAGGAGATCACCGCGATCTCCGTGGTACCACCACCAATATCTACCACCATGGTACCGATGGCTTCATGCACCGGTAAGCCGGCACCTATGGCAGCCGCCATGGGTTCTTCAATCAGGCGGACATCCCGGGCTCCAGCACTAATGACCGATTCCCGGATAGCACGTCGTTCTACCTCAGTGGATTGGCAAACAACGCTGACCAGAACTCTTGGGCTTGGTCTGATTAAGCTGTTCTCGTGCACCTTCTTAATGAAATGCATGAGCATTTTTTCTGTCACTTGAAAGTCTGCAATGACGCCATCTTTGAGCGGTCGAATGGCGGTGATATTGCCTGGCGTTCGACCAAGCATACGCTTGGCATCAATGCCAACTGCTGCCACGCTCTTCTGGTTGTTGTTGTTACGAATAGCCACCACCGAGGGCTCGTTCAGGACGATACCCTGCTCTCTGACGTAGATCAGTGTGTTTGCGGTTCCCAGATCGATGGATAGATCGTTGGAGAACATGCCCCTCAATTTCTTGAACATGGAGGCACCTTATCTTTTAGATTCAAAAACATTCATAACTCTATCATTTATAGGGGATTTCTTACAACCAAACTAAGGACAAGTCTACCCTAGTTGGCGTTTTTGTCGACCTGGAGGGTCAGATGGTGAATTCTGCCTGACTTTACCCGCTAATGTATTGAAAAATAATGGAACTAATCGTTGAAACTGTTAGCATTTCCGCCCTTTAGCCAACCGTTAAACTGCTTAGAGAATTACCATGAAAGTGGATACTGACCTGGTCAAAGATATCGCCCAGCTCTCACAGCTCAATATTCCAGAAGACAAGCTCGAGTCTACTCGCTCCGACTTGAATCAAATCCTTGCCCTGGCGGATCAAATGCAAGCGATCAACACAGACGGTGTTGAACCCCTGGCCAATCCGCTGGATGCAACCCAGAGCTTGCGCAAAGACGAGGTGACAGAAACCAACCAGCGCGATAAGTTTCAGGCGAGTGCACCGCTTGTAGAGAAAGGTTACTTCCTGGTACCGAGGGTGGTGGAGTAATGAAACATTTAACCATTACCGAGATAAAGCAGGGTCTGCAGGATCGAGAGTTCTCATCGCGTGAACTCACGCAATATTACATAGATCGCATTGAAGCCCATGACGGCGATCTCAATGCATTTATTACCCGGGATTTTGAACGTGCTTTGCAGACTGCTGACGAATTCGATCAGGCTCGCGGTAACACCCAGTCCGGCGCACTAGCTGGAGTCCCGATCGCCCACAAAGATATTTTTTGTACCGAGGATTTACGTACCACCGCAGCAAGTAAGATGCTGGAAAACTTTGTCCCGCCGTACTCTGCAACCGTGGTTGAGAAGTTTGCTAACCAGGGCGCTGTGGTGCTTGGTAAAACCAATATGGACGAGTTTGCCATGGGCTCTTCCAATGAAAACTCATATTTTGGTCCGGCACTAAATCCCTGGGCAACAGACCGTATTCCTGGTGGTTCATCAGGTGGCTCGGCCGTCGCGGTGGCTGCTGATTTATGCGCAGCCGCTACTGGCACAGATACCGGTGGCTCGATTCGCCAACCCGCTGCAATGTGCGGCATCACTGGCATTAAGCCCACTTATGGCCGTGTTTCTCGCTGGGGCATGATCGCTTATGCCTCGAGCCTCGACCAGGCTGGTCCTATGACAAAATCCGCTGAAGATGCCGCCCTGTTGTTAGAAGCGATGAGTGGTCATGATCCGAAAGACTCTACCTCCCACGCCGGGCTGACGGATGACTTTACGTCTCAGCTTAACCAGCCTATTAAGGGCTTGAAGATTGGCTTGTGTAAGGAATACATGAGCGAAGACCTTGATCCGAAAATGGCTGAAATCATTATGACCGGAGCCAGGGTACTGGCGTCCCAGGGCGCCGAAATTGTCGACGTCAGCATGCCCAGCGTTGCTCACGCTATTCCTGCCTACTACATCATTGCGCCAGCAGAGGCCTCGGCCAATCTGTCTCGCTATGACGGTGTCAGATTTGGCTATCGCTGCGCGGAACCCAGGGACTTAAGCGACCTTTATCACCGATCTCGTACGGAAGGATTTGGTGTTGAGGTAAAACAACGAATAATGGTTGGCAGCTTTGCATTATCCGCAGGCTACTATGACGCTTACTATGGCAAAGCCCAGCAAATTCGCCGCATTATCAAAAATGACTTCCTCAGCGCATTTGCGCAATGCGATTTGCTACTCGCCCCAACCACGCCCAGTGAAGCATTTAAGATAGGCGCTAAGGTTACCAGCCCAACGGATATGTATTTGCAGGACATCTTCACCGTCACGGCGAACCTTGCAGGCTTGCCCGCAGCATCAATCCCAGCGGGTTTTATCAACGCCCTGCCAGTAGGGATGCAACTCATCGGCAACTATTTTGACGAGGCAACTTTGTTACAGGTCGCCCATCGGTTCCAGCAGGAAACAGACTTCCACAAACAACATGCGGAGGTGGGCTCATGAGTTTTGATGAATGGGAAGTCGTCATTGGACTTGAGATTCACGCACAGTTGAATACCCGCTCGAAGATTTTCTCCGGCGCCAGTACGGAGTTCGGCGCGGAACCAAACACCCAGACCAGCATTGTCGACCTGGGTTTTCCCGGCGTGTTACCAGTGGTTAACGAGGCGGTTTTTAAAAAAGCTGTGGCCTTCGGACTCGGCGTCAATGGCAAGATAAACACTACTTCCGTGTTTGACCGCAAAAACTATTTTTATCCCGATCTGCCTAAAGGTTACCAAATCACCCAGCTAAGTCAGCCTATCGTTGAACATGGCGAGGTTGAAATCACTCTGGGAGATGGCAGTAGTAAAGTCATTCACCTCACCCGCGCACACCTTGAAGAGGATGCGGGAAAGTCTGTTCACGAAGAATTTCACGACCAGACCGGTATTGACTTAAATCGTGCCGGCACGCCCCTTCTCGAAATCGTTTCGGAGCCAGAGATTCGCTCTGCGGAAGAAGCCGTGGCGTACGCGCGCAAAATTCACCAAATCATCACTTCTTTAGATGTCTCGGACGGCAACATGTCCCAGGGTTCGATGCGGTGTGACGCCAACGTCTCCGTTCGCAAGAAGGGTGATGAAAAGCTCGGCACAAGAACCGAAACGAAGAATGTGAATTCATTCCGTTTTCTAGAAGCAGCAATCAACTACGAAATAGAGCGACAGATCGGCGTCCTGGAGTCCGGCGGTAGGATTATTCAAGAAACACGCTTGTACGACCCTGACAAGGATGAGACCCGCTCGATGCGCAGCAAAGAAACCGCCATGGATTATCGTTACTTCCCCGAGCCTGACTTACTGCCCGTGGTCATTGATGAAGCCTACATCGAAGCGGTGCGGCAGAATCTACCCGAGCTACCGGAAGTCCGCGCGGCTAGATATGTAACTGATCTCAAATTGTCAGAAGCAGA
>JBKAGC010000072.1:0-14858 GCA_046290215.1 Pseudomonadales bacterium
TCAGTTGCTGCCCCAGGGTAAGGTCTACCAGGTGCATCTGCGCCAAAAAGACCACCGCAATAAATCAAAGCCTCCATGCTCACTAGTTTCTCAGTCGTGACATCGACGATGGGCTGGTAGTAAACCTCAAACACACCGTCTGCCAGGGCTTGCTGCATGGAACTCTTGCGCTTAATGATGCCTAGAGCATTTTTATACATATCATCGTCAAAGATGATGTGGGCCCCTTTCGCATCTGCCTTGGCTCTGTGGATTGCAGTATCAGCGTCACGCATTAATTCATCGGCCTTCTTGCCTGGCTGATGCAACACGATGCCGCAACTCGCTGTGAAGTCCACAACCTCAACCCCAAGATCAATAGGTGTGGAAATGACTTTCTGAATCCTCTGGCAAGCCTCGATGGCGCCAGCAGCAGAATCCACTGGATCTAACAACACAGCAAAAATGTCAGAACCAAATCTCGCCACCGTGTCATCAGGCCGCACAGTTTGTTCAATTCTGGTGCCCACCACCTTGAGCAGGCGGTCACCATGTTCATGGCCGAGTCCCTCATTGATCATGCTGAAGCCATCTAGATCCACAAACACCACCGCGAAGTGGTCTTGCGAGCCACGTTCTCGCCGGGTGATGGCACGCTCAAGACGATCCACAAACAGCGAACGGTTCGCTAATCCAGTGAGATCATCAAAAAAAGCACTCTGGCGAATTTGCGCCTCGTAAGATACCTGACGGGTAATATCCCGGAACGTAATCACCACCAACTCATCACCACCGCTTTGCACCACATTAGTGGACATTTCGATGGGCACTTGACCGCCTTTGACCCGAATCAGTTGCTGCCGCAGGTTTGCCACAGTATTGCCTGGCGACAAGGCACGAGTGTTGAACACTTCGCCAGCTTCATCAAAGGCCTTGAGTGGCATCACTCGAGACAAACTGGATAACTCAGCACTTTCCCTGCACCAGCCGGTGATTTTCTCTGCCATGGGATTAAACATGCACACCTTGCCCTGCAAGTCAGTCACAATCACCCCATCGCTAATGCTGGTGAGTGTGGCATCCAGGCGCCGCCTTGTTCTCGACAAATCGTTCTCGACCTGGTGTTTATAGAGCGCGATCTCAATATTGATTTCCAGTTCGCGGTTGTCGAACGGTTTCAATACATAACCATATGGCGTGGTCACCATCGCCCGCGCCAGAGTCTCTTCATTGGAGTAGGCCGTGCAAAAGATCACCGGCACATCGTAGGTTTCACGGATCTTCACTGCAGCATCGACGCCATCAATATTGTCCGCAAGGTGAATATCCATCAGCACCAAATCCGGGCGCAGACTAATGGCTTTCTCGATCGCCTCCTGGCCCTTACTGGCGGTATCAAGCACCTCGTAACCCATGCGTAGCAACCGCGATTTGATGTCCCGGGCGACCAGTACCTCATCTTCCACCACCAGGATTGAACTACTCATAAGGACGCTCCCCTGACGTGGCGGGAACACGGGATCGGTTATTTTGTTTTACAGCCCGGAAATTCATAGTCTGTCACTCAATTGCTCTGGTTTTGCGTTACATCGCCACTGGAGCATGATGGGCTCTAGCGCGATGACACCTGTCACTATTTGAGCAGTTTCTGTGCCAGAAAATTGGCGGGCGCTATCTTATTGATACTATTGGATTTATAAGTTTTCAGCTGCGTAAGGAGAAAATTATGGCGGAAAAATTCGCCGAATTTTCGCCAAATGTTTTCGCCATTTTATTCAAATGGGAAAATTATGGCGATCCCGACAACATTCTACGGTAGGTGGGCAGGGACACACCCATGAGCGCGGCAGCCTCTTTGCGACCAAGATTGCGGTGCCGCAAATCCGCCAGCAGGAGTTGGGTACCACGGGTAAGATAGCCATCCTCAGCCGGGGTCATTTGTTCAAACATCGGGGTTAGGTCAAGAAACAAGCGCCGCCAATAGTCAGGTCTTTGCGGCTGAGACGGCCCATAACTCTCTTTTAACCTGGCCACCTTGCGACGTAGGGTTGACTCAGGAATACCCAGATCTGCGGCGGCCCGATTCAGCACCTCGGCATTTCGTGCCAGGGCAAAATAAATCAGATCTTCCTCTAACCACTGGGCTATGGGCGGCGCAACGCTCTCTTCAAGACAACGATCAATCAAAATACTGATCAGGCCAGGTTCTTCCAGGTCTGGTAGCTCCGCATTGACCTGCTCTGGTCTTGGGAACAAGCCAAGATGAATCGTGCTCAAATTTGAATCTTTGCAAAGAATCACCGCACGATTGATAACGTTAGTTAGTTCGCGAATATTGCCTGGCCAATCGTATTGCACCAGGGCTCGCTGAGCGTCCAGAGTAAAGCCGGCAATTTTCTTGCCGTACTGCTGGGCATAATGCTCAAGATAATGCCTGGCAAGTAACATGATATCCTCGCCACGCTCCCTCAGGGGTAAAGTATCAATGGAAAAGACGTTCAGGCGATAATACAAGTCCTGACGAAACGCCCCGGATTCTGCCAGGGTACGGAGATTTTTATTGGTTGCCGCGATGATTCGCGTGTTCACCGTTTGATACTGGCTTGATCCCACCGCAGCAATTTCCCGATCCTGCACATAACGTAGTAACTTCACCTGCACGTCCAGTGGCAGTTCACCAATCTCATCGAGTAATACGGTGCCACCATCGGCCTCTTTTAGGCGCCCCGAAAAATCTCGATCCGCGCCAGTAAACGCGCCTTTCTTATGGCCGAATAATTCGCTTTCAATTAGGGAACTCACTACCGCACCACAATCCACGATGATAAAAGGCTTTTCACGTCTTGGACTGCGGTCATGTATGGCCCGGGCAAGCATTTCTTTACCCGTCCCTGACTCACCAACTATAAGCACCGTGGCGTCGGTTTCAGCAACGAGTTCAACTCGCTCCATCAGGCTTTTCATTTGCGGTGATTCAAACAACAGCCGCCCCTCGTCTACTTCTGATTGCGGCGCGGCTAATTCAAAGCGGCTTAAGCCCGCACCGTAGTAGGTCAAAAGGGTTTGCAAAAACTCCACTTCCTCGGCTTGCAAAGCGCTATCGCCAAGCAGCGCCACTAACAATTCATCGTTAAGACGGCCAAACAGGCGATTACCAGATTGTTTAAAGCTGTTACCGGATTTCATCAATCCCGTCAT
Organism: Pseudomonadales bacterium; assembly: GCA_046290215.1. Taxonomy (GTDB): domain Bacteria; phylum Pseudomonadota; class Gammaproteobacteria; order Pseudomonadales; family Azotimanducaceae; genus JAHRVQ01. The sequence continues at coordinate 3,178 of JBKAGC010000072.1, forward strand.
TGCATCATAGTCAGCCTGAGAGAAGCCGAACTCACTGATTGCCGTGTTTGGACCAGAGCTTGTGGCAACTGCCGACAAGGTCGCAGCCTCGCCTGTTTGAATGATGCCCACCATGTTCAGATGAAATGATCGTTGCAGATGACTACAGAGCTTTTGGTTCGCCTCATGCACATCACCGGTTCGCGCCACCACATTGAGGATATTCCACAACAAGACGAGGTTATGATATTCGCGCTGTTTCTGTACCTGACTGGTGGGCTCCGGTGTATCGACCTCGTCATTCCATACAATGACACGACCGCCGCCAGTATCTTGAGCAACTTTCAAACCCCAACTGGCACGCCGAAACAACTCAAAGGGTTGTTGGTCACCTGGCGAACTAAAAGACAAACCGATGCTGAACTCACCACTGCCTTTGCCAAATTGATTTTTCAGGTGTTTTAACAAGGAACTGGCAATCATGCGACCTTCTTCCACCGACGTATAAGGCATGCTTACCGACAATTGGCTAGCAGAAAATGAACTGACGAGATCAGTAGCGCGAAGCTGCTGATTGAGCAGGACAGACATTTCTTCCAATATTTCTCGATTGGCCTCGGGCTGCCGGCCAATCAAAAGCTGGCACATAGATGATTCACTGGGCGCCAGGCGATCCTGGCCGATCTGATTCATCAACTCATTGGCCGGCGGCATGGACTCAATGGAATCTGGGATCTCGGATAACGACCGTAAGATCAACACCCCCCCTGCTTCCATTGGACCAACGATGCCATCCATCAAGCAAGGTTCCGCATCGGTGCGATGGTTGATAAACGGCGCGAGCTTCACTACTTCATTGCTGGACAATGCCGCACTGACTTTATGCTCCATGGACGAACCGAGGAGAGAAAATAAATCTTCCCAGGGCTCCCCTCGAACAACTCGTCGGGACTTGCCCAGAAGCTCTTCGGCCTCTACATTGAGATCCGTCACAGCACCTGCCTCGTTGATAAAAACTAACGCGGTACCGATGCAAGTTAGCGCGGTTTGCAGGAGTTGTTGGGTTTCTCGAAGTTCTCGTTCGATGTTGAATTTGTAGAGCGCCATTTCAATGGCAATCTGTAATTCACGATTGTCCACTGGCTTGATGATGTAGCCATATGGCGCAAGTTCCTTGGCTCTCGATACCGTCGCCTCATCAGAATAGGCTGTTAGAAACACCACCGGAACATCTCGTTCAGCCTGAATGGTTCGCGCCATTTCAATGCCATCTTCACCATCTTTAAGGTGAATGTCTGAGAGCAACAAATCAGGTTGGGTGCGGCGCGCTAGTTCGATTCCCTCATTGCCATAAGCGATGCCCACAACCTCGCAACCCATCTGTAGCAATCGGCTTTTTAGTTCCCGGGCAACCAGAGCCTCATCTTCGATAATGAGGATTTTTTTATTTTCTAAATCAGACATTGGACTGGTAGCGGCCAAAACAACAGCCGTAACCTAACAGAACTTGTTTAGAATTTATACAAATTAAAATAGGTCCGCGTTAGAACAACGCGGACCTATTGCAACTGACACGCCAGGGTAACTAACTACCGTGCAGGCGTTTTGCCTCACGGCGGCGGGCATGGAGTACTGGCTCAGTGTAGCCGTTAGGCTGCTCAGTACCTTTGAAAATCAGGTCACAAGCGGCCTGGAAGGCAACACTCTGATCAAACTCCGGCGCCATATTACGATACTCAGCATCACCGGCGTTTTGGCCATCAACTACAGCAGCCATGCGCTTAAGGGTTTCCATCACCTGCTCTTCCGAACAAATACCGTGTTGCAGCCAGTTGGCAATGTGCTGGCTAGAAATTCGCAAGGTTGCGCGGTCTTCCATCAAACCAACATCATCGATGTCCGGCACTTTAGAACAACCCACACCCTGGTCAATCCAACGTACCACGTAGCCGAGAATACCCTGGGCATTGTTATCAAGCTCCGCCTGGACTTCATCGGCAGAAAGGTTCGTGCCACCCAGAGCTGGAATGGTTAACAAGTCATCCAGGCTTGCCCGGGCCCGGGATTTCAGGCTTTCTTGCTGGCTGGCCACTGATACTGCGTGGTAGTGCATCGCATGCAGGGTTGCCGCGGTTGGCGAGGGTACCCAGGCCGTGGTTGCTCCGGACTGAGGGTGGGCAATCTTTTCTTCCATCATCTGAGCCATTTCATCAGGCTTGGCCCACATGCCTTTACCTATTTGAGCCTTGCCTTGCAGCCCAGTCTCAAGGCCAATATCAACGTTCCAGTCTTCGTAGGCGCCAATCCAGGCTTGCTGTTTCATCAGGGTTTTACGAACCATGGCACCAGCTTCCATACTGGTGTGGATTTCATCACCAGTACGATCCAGGAAACCTGTGTTAATGAAAATAACCCGTTCCTTCGCAGCACGAATACAAGCTTTCAAGTTCAACGTGGTACGACGCTCTTCATCCATGATGCCAATTTTGAGCGTGTTCATTTTAAGTCCCAGCGCTTTTTCAATGCGCGAGAACAACTCCACGGCAAAGGCGACTTCATCTGGCCCGTGCATCTTTGGCTTCACGATATAAACACTGCCGGTGCGAGAGTTTCGAATCGGTCCGGTGCTTTTCAGGTCGTGCATTGCGCACAGGCTGGTGACCATACCATCGAGAATGCCTTCAGGAATTTCTTCGCCCTTGTACAACACTGCATCTGTGGTCATCAGATGGCCAACGTTGCGGAAGCAGCAGCTGCGACCATGCAAGGTGAGCTCAGAGCCATCGGCAGCGGTGTAGTGTCGGTCTGGATTGAGTTCGCGGCGTACGGTGCGACCACCCTTTTCAAACTCTTCTGCAAGATCACCGCGCATCAAACCAAGCCAGTTGCTATAAACAACCGCCTTATCTTCTGCATCTACTGCAGCAACTGAATCTTCACAGTCTTGAATGGTCGACACCGCGGCCTCCATTAGCAGATCCTTAACACCTGCTTTGTCATCCTTACCGATCACATCATTACGATCGATTTGAATCTCCACATGCAAGCCGTTGTTCACCAACAACACGCCAGAGGGGTCAGCGGCATCGCCAGTGTGACCCACAAACTGACTGGGATCTTTTAGGCCAACCAAAGCCCCACCCTGAGATGCCTGCATTTGTCCTTCGACAATCTGGTATGCCGTGACATCGCTATAACTACCAGACGCAAGGGGAAAGTGTTCGTTCAAGAAGTTCTGCGCATACTCAATTACTTTAGCGCCGCGGCCAGGATTGTAGGCATCACCCTTTTCCGCACCAGGGCCTTCCGGAATAACATCGTTGGTCCCAGCGTTGCCGTACAATGCATTGTACAAACCACCCCAACGAGCGTTGGCGGCATTCAAGGCAAATCGTGCATTCATTACCGGTACGACCAGCTGTGGACCGGCCATTTTCGCCACTTCAATGTCCACATTTTCAGTGGTGATTTCGAAATCCTCACCTTCTGGTAACAGGTAACCGATCTCTCTTAGAAATGCCTCGTATTCCTCTGCATTATGGGGCTTGCCGCGTCGTGCCAGGTGCCATTCGTCAATCTGCTTTTGAAAATCATCACGAATCGCCAGCAGTTCCTGATTACGAGGCATCATATCGCTAAGGATAGCTTCTAACTCCTGCCAGAAATGCTCCACATCGACACCTGTGCCCGGGGCAATCTGGTCTTTTACCAGGTCATAAAGAACCGGCTGTATTTCAAGGTTATTGATGCGGATGCTGTCAGTCATAGTTCTAATCCGGTGATTTTGAAAAGAACGCAATGCTACGCGAAATAAGAATTTTTTCCACGTTTAGCGGTGGAATTCTGGCATTATCGATGGCGTAAATCCCGGCAACAAAACCTTGTGGCGCAGTCCATGATTGAACTTGAAATCGATATCAGCGGCGAGGACGGTGAAATCAATACGTTTATCGCCTATCCCGATGAAGGTGGGCCATACCCTATTGTCCTGTTGCTGATGGATGCCCCAGGTATCAGACCGGAGTTAAAGAAAATGGCCACCCGGCTTGCGACTTCGGGCTACTGCGTGATCTTGCCCAATCTCTATTACCGCAAGTCCAGGGACGCGAACTTCACTGATCGAGAACAAATGGTGGAGTACATGGATAGCCTGAGCAATGCCCTGGTGCTTCAGGACTGTCAGACACTGCTTGCCTGGTGCGATCAACAGCCTTTCGCCGCGGCAGGTCCCGCTGGCGTGGTGGGCTACTGCATGAGTGGCCCGTTTGCATTCTACACGGCAGCCAGGCTGGGCAACAGAATTAAGGCTGGCGCTTCCATTCACGGCGTCCGTTTAATGACCGAGGCGGAACACTCACCTCATCTTGGCGCGGCACAGATACAAGGCGAGTTTTATATTGGCTGCGCGCAAACCGATCATTGGGCGCCGGTGGAAATGATCAACCGCTTACAGCAATACATTGCTCCATTGCCTTCGAACATACGCATCGAGTGGTATCCAGAGACGGAACACGGTTTTGTCTTTCCGGAACGTGCTGGAAAATATCATCACAACGCCGCGGAACGACATTGGCAGCGCTTGCTCGCCATGTTTGCTCGCAATTTACAGGTCGCCGCCTGATGAATCGTTTTGCTCTGGTTTTCATTGTCTTAACTGCTCTGCTCGATAGCATTGGCTTTGGCATCATCATGCCGGTGTTGCCGGGCTTGCTGATGGAAATTACCGGCGAAGACCTGAGCGCCAATGCCATGTATGGCGGCTGGCTGATGTTTGTGTTCGCCATCATGCAGTTTCTTTTCTCCCCGCTCGTGGGCAACCTATCGGACCGATTTGGTCGCCGGCCGATCCTGCTGGTGTCCTTGTTTGTGGCAGGTATTAACTACTTGATTATGGGTTTTGCCGAAACCTTACTGCTGCTTTTTATCGGCCGAATCATCTCTGGCCTTGGCGCCTCAAGCATGAGCACTTGTAACGCCTATATTGCTGACATCACGCCAGCCCACGAACGCGCCACTCGATTTGGCTTAATCGGTGCCGCGTTTGGCATGGGCTTTGTGATCGGCCCGGTCATTGGCGGTTTCTTAGGCGAGTTTGGCACGCGCATGCCCTTTATCGCTGCTGCACTGATTTCTTTTGCCAATATGGCGTTTGGCTTCTTTGTCTTAAAAGAGTCATTAACCGAGGAAAATCGTCGCCCACTGGATCTAAAACGCGCCAATCCGGTAGGCACGCTGGTTCACCTCAGACAGTTCCCCATGGTGTTTGGCATTGTTGCGGTGATGTTTTTAACCAATCTCGGTCATCATGTGCTGCCCGCAACCTGGAGTTTCTGGGGGATCGAGAAGTTCAACTGGACGCCAAAGGAAATTGGTTACTCCCTGGGTTTTGTTGGTATCGGCATGGTCCTGGTGCAGGGCTTTTTGATCAGGCTGGTGATTCCAAAAACCGGCTCGCGAGTTGCCGGTATACTCGGCTTTAGCTTTACCATTATCGCGTTTTTGGGTTACGCCCTGGCTGACCAGGTCTGGGTGGTTTACGTGGCACTGATGTTCGGCGCCCTGGGCGGCTTTGCCAACCCGGCCATGCAAGGCATTGCCTCAAGTCAAATTAGCGCTGACCGTCAGGGTGAATTACAAGGGGGCATTTCCAGCATCATGAGTTTGACCGCCATTTTGAGTCCGCCTGTGATGGCTCAGGTGTTTAGCTACTTCACCAGTTCCGAAAGTGCCATTTACTTTCCCGGTGCGGCCTTCCTCCTTGCAGCAATACTCACTGCCCTGGCCCTCGCCCTATTCATTAGATTCACTAGAGGTTTTAGTGAATCAACCCCGGCCACTAATCCCTCTTCAACTTGAGAGCAATCTCAGACATAATGACGCCCTAACCTTAGGGGTGGCGTTAGCCTGAGATTCCGCTGTGGAGTGTTTCTTCGCGGAAAACCCTAGAACCTGATCCGGTTAATACCGGCGTAGGAAAAGGCTACTCTTTTGCTTCGTCTTCGATCGGGTTTCAGTTGATGCAAAGGAGACTACATTGAAACTGAAATCTTTCACCACCCTCACTTCCGCCACAATTCTATCGTTAGCACAGGCTAGCCACGCTTCGACAATTGAAGAAGTTAAAGTGGTTGCCGATTTTCGCGGTGCTGCGGCGAACGATCTGACTACCAGCGTCAGCGTTCTAAACAGCGAAGACTTTACAGAATCTGGTGCTCGCCATTTCGATGAAGTCATTGCGAATTTACCTAACGTCAACTATGCCGGTGGTACTTCCCGGGCGCGGTTTTTCCAGATTCGCGGCATTGGTGAGCGCAGCCAGTTCGCCTCCCCGATCAACCCTTCCGTTGGCTACATTGTTGATAATGTTGATTTTAGCGGTGTAGGTAGCAACGGGACACTGTTCGACGTGTCTCAAGTGGAGGTATTCCGTGGTCCCCAGGGGACGCGCTATGGTGCCAACGCCCTGGCCGGGCTCATTTATATTAAAACTAACGACCCGGTAGATCGCCAGGAACTCACAATAAATTTAACTGGCGGCAACTATGGCAACCGCAGCGCCGGTTTTATCTATAACCAGCCGTTAGGTGAAGGCGTTGCCGCCAGACTGAGTGTTGAACGCCACCAGAGTGATGGTTTTTATAAAAACGACTTTCTCGACATCGATGACGTCAATGAGCGCGATGAGCTCACCGCCCGGTTAAAACTCAAAGCCGAAGACGTTGCTGGCTGGTCATTGACTTCAACCTTGAGCAAGGTGGACATTGATAACGGCTACGATACATTTTCGCTGGATAACAACCGCCGCACCCGATCAGACCAACCAGGCCGCGATACTCAAGATTCTCTAAGCTTTGCAATAGAAGCCGAGCGCAGCCTGACCAGTGCCGACCTGATTCTAATTGGCGCGTTTGCTGATTCAGAATTGGAATACAGTTACGATGAAGACTGGACCTTTACCGGCTTTGATCCCATTGGCTATACCTCATTTGATCAATATCTGCGCGACAAAGACATTGCCAGCTTTGAAGCACGGCTTATCTCTAACCCTGACAGCCGTATTTTTGCCGACAGCACCGACTGGCTGGTTGGCGTTTACTACCTGGATCAAGAGGAAGATCTAGACCGCAACTATACCTTTCTTGCCGGGCCATTTAGCAGCAATTACGACTTCACCAGCAGCGCCCTGTTCTTTCAGTTTGATAGCACCTTGAATGAACAGTGGGGACTTGACTGGGGTGCCCGTGTGGAGCGCCGCAGCACTGATTATGATAACTCCGATGGCATCGACTTTTCCCCAGCGGATACGTTATGGGGCGGGCGAATTGCTCTAAAGCGTTATCTCAGTGGGAATGCCATGGCGTATTTAAGTCTGGCTCGTGGCTACAAAGCAGGCGGCTTTAACACCGACGGCACTTTGCCAGTGAACTTACGGGAGTTTGATTCGGAATCTCTACTGGAATGGGAACTGGGTATAAAAGCCGATTCACTGAACGATACATTGCGCTGGAGTGCCGCCCTGTTCTATGACGATCGACGTGACCAGCAAGTTAAGAGTTCCTTCGTTCGCCAGCGTGCCGACGGCAGCACAGAGTTCGTAGACTTTCTTGGTAATGCTGCAGAGGGTACCAACCGCGGCTTAGAGCTAGGGTTAGAGTGGTTTGCCACCAGCCGCTTTACCATGGATTTGAGTATCGCCGTGCTCGATGCGGAATTTGATGAGTTTATCAATGAGTTTGGCGACGATCTTTCTGGCCGGGATCAGGCGCAAGCCCCTGGTCATAGCTACAACCTTGGTCTGCATTATGAGCACGGTCCGTGGCGCGGTAACTTAAGCTTTGTTGGCCAGGATGAGTTTTTCTTCTCTGACCGGCACGCTTTAGAAAGTGACTCCCGCAACCTCATCAACGCCAGCTTAAGCTATCGCGGTGAACGTATTCACACCACGTTATGGGCTCGCAACTTGAGCGACGATGACTATACGGTGCGAGGCTTCGGCAGCTTCGGTAACGATCCACGCAATGGCTATCAAACAGAACCTTACGTGCAATTTGGCGAGCCGCGCGTGATTGGTTTAACCACAGAAATCAGGTTTGCAGAATGAAAACATCTATTGATATGAGTCTCTACCCTCTGACCGAGGATTACATTCCCGCCATCAAAGAATTTATCGATCGCGTCAGTGCTTATGAAGGCGTTGCGGTGAAACGCAACGACCTATCTACCCAGTTGTTTGGTGACTATGACCAGATCATGGATCTGCTCAAGGTAGAGATCAAACGTAGCTGGCAAACCCACGGCAAAGGTATTTTTGTGGTGAAGTTTTTGCTGGACGATTTGCGCGGACTTGCAGATGACTGAGTTGCTCGCCACTACCCTGGCGCAAGCGCAACAAAATTCAATCCCAGAATTGATCGCGGTCATTCTGGGCGTTGCCTACCTGCTCCTCGCCATGCGCGAGAACATTCTCTGCTGGTACGCTGCGCTGGTTTCCACCGCGATCTTTCTAGTGATTTTCTGGGACGTGCGGCTCTATATGGAATCTGGTTTACAGGTGTTCTATCTCATTATGGCCGTATATGGCTGGTACCAATGGCGCGGTGGCTTGTCCAAAAACGACAACCTGGCCATCACTTCATGGTCCAGCCGAACCCACATCAATATTGTCGTTGGCGTGTTAGTGCTTAGCGCTGTCACTGGAACGCTCCTCGAGCGTTTTACAGACGCCGAACTACCCTTCCTGGATTCCGTCACAACCTGGGGGGCGATTGTCACCACTTACATGGTGACAAAGAAAGTGCTCGAAAACTGGATTTACTGGTTTGTTATTGATGGTATTTCCATTTATTTGTATCTCGACCGCGGCTTGTATTTCACGGCGTTACTGTTTGCTGCCTACGTTATTATCGTCATCTTTGGATACCTTTCATGGCAACGAAGTTACCAGGCGCAGATGTCGCACTAAACCTTGCCGTTGCGGACTGGCAGCGCCGCGCGCAACAGCAGTTTAGTCAGGTAGAGCCGCTACATGGCTCGGGCAACCAGTCAGTGAAGCTAACCTCACCAGAGCAGGTGGTTGTGCTCAGGTTAAACGGCAAGACCGGACATCTTGGTGTCGATCGACGTCGCGAACACGAAGTGCTCCTGCAACTTACCGGTACCGATCTGCACGCAGAGTTGCTGTATGCGGGTAACCAATATTGGGTTTTCGAGTACCTTGAGAGCACCGCAGCACCCAGCACTTGTGGTGTCGCCAGGGCACTAAACCGTCTGCATCAGCTCGAATCAAACTGGATCTCCCAACAGCCTCGCTGGACCCCGATGGATACCATCCATGACTACTTACAGTTAACACCAGCAGCTCGAAACTGCTTTGCGCCGCATCTAGCAAAGCTCGCCCAGGTTGACTGGTCGCAAAGTCCTTATGCGCTTTGCCATATTGACCTGAATCCGGACAACATGATTGTGAACGGTGAAACCGTGCGCTTTATCGATTGGGAATACGCCCGCGTGGGTCCTACTGTTTATGACCTCGCCGTGTTGTTGAGCACCTGTGAGTTTATCCATCGGCAAGACTTGCTTACCCACTACGATGATAAAGTCGACCCTGAACTGTTGAACCACGCCCAACTTGCCTACGGCGTCATCGAGTTACTCTGGTACGCGCTCACGGAATCACAAAGCTGGCCTAGCCAACGTTTAACGGCGCAAGCCAGACGTTTGTTTCAACAGTTCAGCTGATTTACAGTTAACAAACACGAACTTCGGGGAACAAAGCAATGGCTGACATCAAACATATTGGCGTTGTCGGTGGCGGAGTAATGGGCGGCGGCATTGCCCAGGTTTTTGCTGCGGTGGGTTATCAGGTCACCATTCGTGACCTGACTGATGAGATCAATGCGGAAATCAAAGCGGATTTGATCGAAGGCAAATGGGGCGTCAAACGTGCGGTGGAGAAAGGCAAGATGGGTTTTGATACCGCCCTACAAGTCATGGATCTTGTGTCATTTACCACTGACTTAAATGATCTAAAGGATTGCGATCTGATTATCGAGGCCGTTCCAGAGAAACTTGAACTGAAACAGTCGGTGTTTGCTGAACTGGATAAAATCATTAAACCAGAGGCCATTTTCACCTCCAATACGTCCGGGTTTCCTATTCAAGACATTGCCAGCGACGTCAGTGCCGAGCGCAAGCAGCGCTTTCTTGGCATGCACTTCTCGAACCCGGTGCCCGTCATGAGTATGTGCGAAATAATTTCTACACCAGAGTCAGCACCGGAGTATCAAGAAGCCCTGGTGGAAATTGCCAGTAAGGCAAAACGCACCATTAGCCTGGTGAAAGATGCACCGGGGACTTATGGTTTTATCTTGAATCGGGTATTTGCCGCGGCAGCGCGAGAAGCCAAGAAAATTGTAGATGATGGGCTTGCCACGCCGGAAGATGTGGACAAGGCAATGATGAGCGGTAGAAATTGGCCCGCCGCGTTTTTTGGTACCCGCGGCGGGATTGGTAAGAAGTGGTAAGTTAGGACTTGTTCTGTTTTTCTAACTTACGGGCCTTTTTCCGCGCATCCCGATAAGCCTTGTTGATGTACTGCTTGTGAGACTTTTCTAGTTTCGGGTAGACCGCCATGGCCGCTGCTAGCGCTTTCTCATAATCCGGTAAACCGTTGAACTCTGAGTGCAGATAAATCGAGTAGTCATCTAGTCGATCAAACGACAAGCTAGACGTCTCTTTGATGTAGTCCCAGCCGCCAATTGCCATAATAGCGCCCGCACCTTTGGCTTTGGACTTGGCAGCGCCGGCAAGAAATCCACCAAAGGGCACTCGGGCTGCGGCTGCATTAATGGCGCTATCGCTGGCTTTTTCTGCCGCCATTGCGCCCACCTGGGCATTCAATGCTTTGTCAGCCCAGGCTGTTGGATTACCGCCCTCATCAAACGGCAGTAAGAATTTACCTGTATTACCTTGAATCGGTTCTTCATAGTCCAGGGTAATAGTGCCTGCATCGAGGAGCGCCTGGACTTCCTTATACTTATCCACCACCTGCGTCACCTGACCAAGGATCACCTGGGCCTTAACGATGGAGGCCATATCCACGGCATAAGCCGAGGTTGAGAATAACAATACCGCCGCGAGGATTATTTTTTTCATTGGTTACTCCTGAATTGACGGCAAAATTTTACTGGCGCCAAAGGGCCAGCGCCTACCCCTACTTTGGGGGATGTCTTTTCAAGGAATTTAGCCAGCGGCTTAACCTGCAGTCTGACCAGTACTTTGCCGGGACTGCACTATGCCTGGGTCAGTGCTCTGCTTTTAAGGCGCCAGGCTTTTTCGGTGCAACGCTTTTACGGAGCAAAGCTTTTACGGTGCAAAGCCTAGAAGAACAAAACTGACGGACTCAGTCTCCGGGCAACATCACAGTTTTGTCGCCTTCAATGGTGGCGGAGTAATCATCATTTAGCACATACACCACATCGCCACCTTCCCGGCCGCGCTGAATGAACTTCATCAAGACAATTTGCTCGAGGCGATAGTAGAGTTCTCGATCCGGAATGAACGAAAACTTCTCTTGCAGTTTTGTAATGCTCACCGACTTATGCTCCTCCATATATTGGAGGATCTGTAACTGGGTACCAGTTAAGGTCTCACGAACCTGCCACCAGGCAACCTCAGAGCCCTCGCTGGATGTTTTCGCAGCA
>JBKAGC010000073.1:0-14637 GCA_046290215.1 Pseudomonadales bacterium
GAATGCCTCGTTTGATCCCATTCCAGATGCCGGCCACTTTTTACAGAACACGCATGGCAAACTGGTCGCGGAACTGCTGCTTGGCCATATGAAGTGAGCGCGGCGGAAGCGCAAATTTGTCAGGCGGTGGCACAAGCTCACTTTCCTGAAGGTGAGCTCATTGGCTGGCAGAAGTTAACAGGGGGTGTCTCAGCGGACGTTTATCGTCTGGATCTGGCGCGCCCTGGTGGCACACAAAGTGTTGTCTTACGAATTCATGGTGCTACTCATTCAGGTCACCCTGCGGAGTTAGAGTTTGCGCTGCTGCAGTGGCTGCAGCAAAGTGGCTTGAAGGTTGCTGCACCCCTGGCTTGTGATGTTTCGGGTGAAGTGATCGAGCAACACTATTTGTTGCTGGCATTTGTCGAGGGTTCAACCGCAGTCGCCCCTGCCGAGAGTGATCAGGCTATTGAGAAGATGTCGGCAGCCCTACGGAAGATCCACAAGCTAAGTGTTAATGAATTGCCAGAGTTACCAAAGCGCCTTGAGCCGATCCCAGGGGCACTTGAATACTTGCCGGAAAGTAACGGGTTTCATCACTTAAGAAATCTGTTAGCCAATTTCCACAGTAAGTTCATGGGTCCAGTGGTGTTGCTTCACGGTGATTTTTGGCCAGAAAATGTTATGTGGTCGCAAGGTAATATCAGCGCTGTTCTTGATTGGGAAGATGCAGCGTTAGGCGACGCGCTTTCCGATGTGGCCTGTACCATGTTGGAACTGCGCTACCTGTACGGCGCCGCAGGTGCTAATAGATTTCTGGCAGCTTACTGCCAGAGTGAAGCTATTGACGATGAACGCCTGGCGCTCTGGCAAATCCACGTCGCAGCCGCGGCGCAGAAATATATGGGTCAGTGGGGTCTCCCTGCCGACAAAGAAGCCCATATGCGTAGCACGGCACTGACAGTGATTCATGAGGCAGCTCAGTATTTGCACGGCTAACCCTATGAGCCTCCGCGCGCATTGCCTTGCGAATTACAAAAATCTTACAAACTAAATCAGAGGCTCCCCCAAAAGGGGGGAAGTAGCTGAGACGACTCTAGCGAATAATGGTCGCCATAATAATTTGCTGTTTGGAGTCGTTATGGGTTTTCGCCTTAAGCTATTTTCTCTTGTCATGGTGACCTTGTTCACCATAGGTTGTAGCGACAGTAGTCGCGATACACCCAGGCAGGAACTTGTCATCTCTGCCTCACTAGGGCAGTTAACAAACGCTGACGTTACTGTCACCACGGCGAATGGTGCCGCGGTGGATGGGGGTACCGGCACTATTGATTCATCGGGCACAGCAACGCTGATGATTCCGGCAAATACGCCAAGTCCGATTGTTGTTACCGTGAGCGGCAATAGCCAGGCGCGTTACTTTGATGAAAGCTTTGGTGGCGGGGTGGATTTCCCCGGTGATCGCAGCATTCGCGCTTATAGTCGTAGCTCTCGACGTGCCGTGGGTGTTACCACGTTGACTGAGTTAGCCGCCCAGGTTGCTTCTCAGGTTGGTACGAACGTGACCGATGAAGACGTTGATACGATCAATGAATCGGTGCGGCAAATGTTTGCGCCGGATGTTTCCGATATCCTAACGCCACCGGTGTTGGTATCAGAAGCAAACATGAACCAATCACTTGGCACCGATGAAGCAAGCATTTACGCCTTGCGCCTCGCGGCACTAGCAACCCTTGGCGCAGGCTCTGACGCGCCAGCCCTCACGGTTTTATCCCAGCTAAGTACTGACCTTGCTGATGGTGTTATAGACGGCCGTGGTACCGATGGCCCTATAGCTAATGTTAGCTATGACAATTTTGCCCAGGCCTTCGCCAATGCGGTGCAATTAGCTGGCGCGACTTTTGCCAACAGCGAACTTGCGGCGCAGCTTGACAACGTAACGGTTTCTACCGGGGCAAACTTGCTACAACAACTCGTTGATGGCGGACTAGAACTACCGAGCACCGTGGTGGAGGATATTTCTAGCGGTGGCACCGGCAACTTCGATCTAACGATCTCTGGTAATGTCACGACCGCCGGTGTTTCTGCACCTTTTTCAGTCACCTTAAACCGTGTGCCTGCCCCAGACCCTGGTGATACTAGCGCCGTGACAAACGAGGTCTCAAACACCGTGGCGGGCCTGAGTGGTATTACTGGTCTCAGCGTAACCGTGGTTAACAACACCGCCAGTCAAGTTACGTTTGACGTTAACTTCGATGCTGAACAGGCAGGTTCCGCCATTTCGGTATCACTGCGCTATGACTATGTACAAAGTGACACATCCAGCAACCCCGACCAGGGTGGTGGCAGTGATGGCTCAAATGGCGGTAGCGACGGCGGTACTGATGGCGGTAGCAGCGGCGGTGGTAGCGGCAGCACTGACAACTTCTGTTTTGTTGGTGAGCCAACTGGCGCCGCAACCATACCAGAGTTTCTCAGCGCAGAGATTCGCCAACTAACCTTTAGCAGTGCCTCGGACAGCGCGCCTTATGCCGATGGCGAGGTACGTTCGTTTACCTTTAGTGGTAGCGGTCTACTGTTTATTGATGACACTCAGGTAGCAAGCGATCCTGTGATTTGCGGCGGTAATGAGCGGGAAGCAGTGTGGAAAGACGCCACTCAAGATCTCATTTACTCGGTATCAGACTTGCAGGGTTCATTTAACGAGGTGAACATCAATCGTGTCAGCGACAAGGCATTCCTCGGTCAATTCCGGGAAGCAGAGGCTGAGCAAACTGGTCCGCCCGCGGCTTTGATAGGTTTGGCTGGAACCATTGAAACCCAGGTTATTGAGTCTTGTTCTGGCACACCATGCCCGAATGAAACCCCAGTGGGCGAAATTGTCACGGTGATTATTGGTGATGATGGCTCAGTGATGGTGGCAGATAAAATGCTGAGCGCTACTGCAACCGGGGCAACCTTTAGTGATAACACTTCTTCAATTGAGCCCCGTTTGACCTTGAGTAATCCTGGGGCCAATGAGGGTGAAAGTTTCACTTTAGAGATCTACATCGATTCTGGCGCAGCGGTAGCGTTCGAGTTGAGTCAGGCTGAATCCTGTGGTGATGGTTGTTCCCGTTCGAAGGATATTTACCTTGAAGCCACAGCCCTACCCGATGGTGTCGCGGAGTTCTTCGATAAGGTGATAGCAGCCGCACCGAAAACCATGACCGTGGTGGCGGATGATGAGAATTATCGTGGTAGTTTGCGCGCCATTATTCGTCTGCCCAATGCGACTCCGGTACTTTGTCAGTCGTTTGAACTCAATGCCGCAAAAGATCGCGGTGCGGTAGAGTCTTCCCGGTATCGTCCGCGCTTCTCGTTCTTTAGTGATAACACCGGCGCAGACTACATTCGACGCCTCTCGCGCTATAAAAAGGATGATGCCAGCGGTGATGAAACCTTAAGTGTGCGTAGTGGCCAGTTGGTTCTACGCGGCGATGGTACGCTGGATTATGAAGAGGGCTTTCTTACTGAGAGCGGCTTTGTAGGCGAAGTTAAAGATCGTGCCACTAGCGATACAGCTGAGATCAGTACAGCCTGTGCAGATTTCAAAACCGTCAGCGGCACAGTCACCAGTACCTCTTCTGGTTCCGTGACCATTGAGTTATTGAATGCTGAAGATACTGTGATTGGTTCCAGCGCCACACTGATTACTGCAGGAGAAACCAGTACTTTCAGTTTTGTCGTGAGTAGCGGTACAACCTTCTCACTTCGCAAAGGCTTCTCTTCGCCGGCGTCGCTCACTTGTACCATTGAGAATGGTAGTGGCACCGTCGCTGATGCTGATATCACGAATGTGAGTTTCAGTTGCGAGTAACAACAGGCAGCCCAAAAAAAAGCCCAACTCATTGAGTTGGGCTTTTTTTATTGCGCGTTAAAAAGAGCGTTTAGGCAACGGCAGGTTTTGCCTGTTCCAGGCGCGCTTTAAGGTCAGCAACCTCTTGCTTGAGTGCCTCAGGTACCCGGTCACCGTACTGGGCGAAATATTCCTCGATGAGTGGGATTTCGTTTAACCAGCCGTCCACTTCAACCCGCAGCAATTCAGCTTTCGCCTCTTCGGACAGGTCTAAGCCATCAAGATTGAGCGCATCAAGCGTGGGTAGGTTACCAATGGGGGTTTCTACGGCGTCGCCTTCACCGTTGCAACGGTTGAAGACCCATTCCAGGACGCGGCTGTTTTCACCAAAACCAGGCCACATAAACTTGCCAGCGTCGTTCTTACGGAACCAGTTGACGTAAAAAATCTTCGGTAGTTTAGCGCCCTCGGTGGCGCCAATCTTCAGCCAATGGCCCCAGTAGTCTGCCATGTTGTAACCACAGAAAGGCAACATGGCCATGGGATCGCGGCGCAGCTCGCCAATTTTGCCCGCGGCAGCCGCAGTTTTTTCGGAAGATACAATGGAGCCAAAGAAAGTACCTTGAGTCCAGGAGCGGGCTTCATTCACCAGGGGCACAACCGTAGCACGACGACCGCCGAAGAGAATGGCGCTAATGGGTACACCTTTTAAGTCTTCCCACTCATCTGCAATAACCGGGCACTGTGCCGCGGAAACAGTAAATCGCGCATTAGGATGTGCAGCGGGAGTGTCAGAAGCAGGCGTCCAGTCGTTGCCTTTCCAGTCGATCAGATGATCAGGGGCATCGCCCATACCTTCCCACCACACATCGCCGTCATCGGTTTCCGCAACGTTGGTGAAAATACAATCACCTGTGAGGCTCAACATGGCATTGGCGTTGGAATCCATGCCGGTACCGGGGGCAACGCCAAAAAAGCCTGCCTCTGGATTGATGGCATAGAGCTGGCCGTCGTCACCGAACTTCATCCAGCAAATATCGTCCCCAACAGTTTCTACTTTCCAACCTGGCATGGAAGGTTCCAACATGGCCAGATTGGTTTTGCCGCAAGCACTTGGAAAGGCGCCGGCAACATACTTGGATTCACCCTCAGGATTGGTGAGCTTCAGAATCAGCATGTGTTCTGCAAGCCAACCTTCATCACGAGCCATCGCAGAGGCAATGCGCAGAGCAAAACACTTTTTGCCCAATAGCGCGTTACCGCCATAACCAGAACCAAAAGACCAGATCTCGCGGGTTTCCGGGAAGTGCGCAATGTATAGGTTATCCGGATTACAAGGCCAAGCTACATCGGCTTTGCTGCCATCAAGGGGTTGGCCAACGGAATGTACGCAAGGTACAAATTCACCGTCTTCACCTAGCTCATCTAATACCGCTGTACCCACCCGGGTCATGATGTGCATGCTGACCACGACGTACGGAGAATCAGAGATCTCAACACCAATGTGCGCAATGGGTGAGCCAACCGGGCCCATGCTGAAAGGTACGACGTACATGGTGCGACCTTTCATGCAACCTTCGAACAGACCGTTTAAGGTCTGGCGCATTTCAGCAGGAGCGACCCAGTTGTTGTTAGGGCCGGCATCAACCTTATCTTCGGGGCAAATATAGGTGCGACTTTCGACCCGGGCCACGTCGGCGGGGTCGGAGCGAATCAAATAACTGTTGGGCCGCTTCTCTTCGTTGAGCTTCTTGGCTGCGCCGGAGGCAACCAGTAGCTCCCACATGGCGTCGTATTCTTCCCGGCTGCCGTTGCAGATGACCACGTCGTCTGGCTGACAGAGGGCTTTCATATCTTCTAACCAAGCCTGTAACTGCTTGTTTTTTAACATGTGTCGGAACCTATTTGAGAAGCTTTCTAGATGAGAATTGGTGTTATTTAAAGGTCGGCAAGGATACCGGAATTTGCCTTTCAAATCGACCGAGAATTTCCGATGGTGCCATTCAATATCTGAATTTACCGCACGCTCAGGTGAAGATTGCTGGGATGAGTGGGCGATCCCAGTTATGCTTCGCCCCATGCAAGCTTCCCCCGTAACACCAACCGTTCCTGCGATCGATAGTTACCGTCCATATTGGGCGGAATGCTTCGGTATCGCGCCGTTTTTACCCACTTCCAGAGCCGAAATGGACGCTCTGGGTTGGGACAGTTGTGATGTGATTATTGTCACCGGTGATGCCTATGTGGATCACGTCAGTTTCGGCATGGCGGTGATTGGCCGGGTGCTGGAAGCCCAGGGTTTCCGCGTGGGTATCATTGATCAGCCCGATTGGCAGTCGAAAGATCCCTTTATGGTGCTCGGCAAGCCCAACCTGTACTTCGGTGTGGCAGCGGGCAACATGGATTCCATGATCAATCGCTACACGGCGGACAAAAAAATTCGTCATGACGATGCCTACACGCCAGGCAACGAGGGTGGCAAGCGCCCAGACCGGGCCGTAATTGTGTACTCCCAGCGTTGCCGGGAAGCTTATCCCGATGTGCCGGTGGTGGTGGGTAGTATTGAAGCCAGTTTGCGCCGGATTGCGCACTTTGATTATTGGAGCGAAAAGGTCCGCCGCTCGATTTTGCTCGATGCCAAGGCAGACATGCTGCTGTACGGTAATGCCGAGCGAGCCATTGTGGATTTAACCCATCGGCTCGCGGCCGGTGAAGCCATTGAGACCATTCGTGATTTGCGCGGCACTGCTTATCCACTGTCAGCCTTACCTGACGACTATACAGTGGTGGATGCCACGCGGCTGGTAGATGATGCACCTGCCGGGGCGAAACCTTTGCGATTAATGGATGAGGCGAATCGTTCCGTGATTCAGTTGCCCGCCTATGAAGCAGTACGCGATGACCGGGCTTTATACGCCCATGCCTCGAGAATATTACATCGAGAGACCAACCCCGGTAATGCCCGGCCTCTGGTGCAAGCTCACGGGGATCGCTACGTTTGGCTTAATGAGCCGCCCATTCCCCTAACCACGGAAGAACTGGATTGGGTGTTTGAACGTCCTTACCAACGAGTGCCGCATCCCAAGTATGGGGATGCCAAGATTCCGGCTTACGAGATGATTCGTTTTAGCGTCAACATTATGCGCGGTTGTTTTGGCGGCTGTAGTTTTTGCTCCATTACCGAGCATGAGGGCCGAATCATTCAGAGTCGCTCGGAAGACTCGATCTTAAACGAGATTCAAGAGATCAAGGAAAAGACCCCGGGATTTACCGGTATCATTTCGGATCTTGGCGGCCCAACGGCCAATATGTGGCGCTTGAACTGCAAGAGTAAGGAGATCGAAGAAAGTTGCCGAAGGCCGTCTTGCGTATTTCCGGGCATCTGTAAAAACCTCAACACCGACCAGACGCCGTTAATCTCGCTGTATAGAAAGGCGCGCAGTATTGCCGGGGTGAAGAAAGTCCTGATTGCATCCGGACTGCGATATGACCTGGCGGTAAAAACCCCGGAGTATGTAAAAGAACTAGTCACGGAACACGTGGGGGGCTATTTGAAGATTGCTCCAGAACATACTGAATCCGGTCCCCTGGATAAAATGATGAAGCCGGGGATTGGCACTTACGATGAGTTCAAAGCGTTGTTTGAGAAGTTTTCCAAAGAAGCCGGTAAGGAACAATATCTGATCCCTTACTTTATTGCCGGACATCCTGGTACCACGGATCTTGATATGGTCAATTTGGCCTTGTGGCTCAAGCGTAATGGCTTTCGCGCCGACCAGGTGCAAAATTTTTACCCATCGCCCATGGCCAGTGCCACCGCCATGTACCACTCGGAGAAAAACCCGCTAAAACGCGTCTCAAACGCCAGCGAACAAGTGGCCATCACTAAAGGTGCCCGGCAGCGGCGCTTACACAAGGCCTTTCTGCGTTACCATGACCCGGACAACTGGCCCATGTTGCGCACGGCGTTGAAGAATATGGGGCTTAACCATCTGATTGGGAATGGTAAGCAGCATTTGATTCCTCTGAGCTCAAAATCCCGCAGCCCCATGGCGGGACGGAGTTTCCGGACCCAACACACTGGCTTACCTTATAACCCGAAAAGCAAACCAGGCTTCAAGAAAAAGCGTAAAAAGTAATACGCCGCGCGGCGCTGCCTGCGCTAAACTTGACGCCTTTGCGACACCCCGGATATCTAGTGAGCTTTATACGCCAACACCCCATCTTTTTGTTTGCGGTCCTCGTCGTCATGGCCATGGCAGGACTGTTTTTGAATACCTACCTGGAGAATGCCTCAGGCAATGATCGCCCCCGTGGTGGTGATGTGGCGGTTGTGGTTGCGCCGGTAGCGCCTCAGGACTTTGTGGATCAAGTGGAGTCCATTGGTACAGCGCTGGCCAACGAATCTGTGGCAATTACCGCGAAAGTGACCGAGACCGTAACCCGGGTTAATTTTGAAGACGGCGACTATGTGGAAGAGGGCGATATCCTGGTGGAACTCACCAATGCCGAGGAAACTGCCTTACTCAATGAGGCAAAGGCCAATGTGGCCGAGGCCACCCGACAGTTTGAACGGGTTGAGAATCTCATTAAGCAGAAGCTCGCCGCAGAAACCCAGTTAGATGTGGAACGTAATCGCATGCAAACCGCTGAGGCCAGGTATGAGGGTATTGTTGCCCGGCTTGACGATCGCCTGATCCGAGCGCCATTTAGCGGCAAACTTGGTTTTCGCAATGTTAGCCCTGGTACTTTGTTAACGCCGAACATACCACTCACCACGTTGGATGATATTTCATCGATCAAATTGGAGTTTTCCATTCCTGAGAGTTTTCTTGCCACGGTGGCCGTGGGTCAGGAGGTTCAGGCAAAAAGCGTTGCTTATCCAGGCAAACAGTTTACCGGTGAGCTAGTGACCATTGGCTCCCGGGTAGATCCGAACACCCGTACTATCACCTTGCGCGCCGAACTCGATAATCCAGACCTACTACTTCGCCCAGGCATGTTGCTCAATGTGTTGCTGATTCAGAATCGCCAGCGTTATCTGGCCATGCCGGAAGCAGCGGTTATTCCGGTACAAAACAAGCAGTTTGCTTACACTGTGATCGACGGTAAAGCCGAACGCAAAGAGTTTCAGGCCGGTCGTCGAGTACCTGGGTTTGTTGAGGTGCTGGACGGTTTTGAGGCGGGCGATCTGGTGGTGACTGAAGGCATCATCAAGTTGCGGCCCGGCATTGGCGTGAAAATTCTAAATGTGATTGAGGATATGACAGTCGCAGGAGGAGAGTAATGATTATCTCTGATCTCTCGGTTAAAAGACCTGTTTTTGCCACGGTCATTAGCCTGCTGATTATTGCTGTAGGAGTCCTGGCGTTTCGAGATTTACCGCTGCGGGAATATCCGCAAACCAGCCCGCCGATTGTTTCGGTGTCCACAAGCTATGCCGGGGCCTCGGCGCGGGTTATAGAGAGCAAAGTCACCCAGATTATTGAAGACCAGATTAGCGGTATTGAAGGCGTCGAAAGTATTACCTCTTCAAGTCGCGACGGCTCCTCCCGCATTTCCATTGAGTTTGCCCTGGATCGGGATATTGATCAGGCCGCGAACGACGTACGTGATCGGGTGGGTCGGGTACTAGGCCGCTTACCGGAAGATGTGGATCCACCTCGCATTGCCAAGGCCGATAGCGATGCGCGGCCAATCCAATGGTTTTCCCTGCGCAGCCCGGGTATGGATGGCATGGCGTTAACGGATTATGCCGAACGCTACCTGGTGGATCAGTTCACCGCCATTGATGGCGTGGCTAACATTTTTGTTAACGGTGCGGGCCGGTATTCCATGCGAGTTTGGCTGGATCGACAAAAGCTCGCCGCGCGCGGTTTAACAGCCGAAGACATTGAAATGGCGTTACGCCGGCAAAATGTAGAATTCCCTGCCGGTCGGGTGGATTCTGTGGAACGTGAGTTCACCGTGCGAGTGAGCCGTAGTTATGAGACAGCAGATGACTTTCGCTCCCTGGTGGTAGGGCGCGGCACAAATGAACAACTTATTTACCTTGGTGATGTAGCACGGGTGGAAGTTGGACCCACCAGTTATCGGGATGAGTTTCGTGGTAATTCAATTCCTAATGTGGGCCTGGGTATTGTTAAACAGTCCACTGCAAACACGCTGAAAGTCTTGCGTGAAACCAATCTAAAGGCCGCGGCAATTAACAGTAGTTTGCCTCAGGGCATGGAATTGGTGGCTAGCTCCGATGATTCGGTTTTTATCGAGAACGCCATCAACTCGGTTTATAAAACCCTCGCCTTAACCATATTGTTGGTTAGTATCGTCATCTACCTGTTTTTGGGGTCCCTTCGGGCAACTCTGGTTCCGGTGGTCACCATACCTGTTTGCCTGGTGTCGGCTTTTATTGGTCTGTCACTTTTCGATTTCTCCGTGAACTTGATTACCTTACTAGGGTTAGTCCTGGCGATTGGCCTGGTGGTCGATGATTCCATTGTGGTGCTGGAAAACATTCAACGCCGTATTGATGAGGGCGAGCCGCCATTGCTGGCAGCCTTCCGCGGCTCGAAACAGGTGGGCTTTGCAGTCATTGCCACCACCGCAGTGATTGTTGCGGTGTTTGTACCCATTGCTTTTGTGGGCGGCAATCTTGGTGTGATTTTCGCCGAACTTGCTGTGACCATTGGCACCGCCGTGGTGTTCTCATCGGTGATTGCCTTGTCACTCACCACCATGCTGAGCTCGAAACTACTCAACGAAGAGAGTCACAATACCTGGCTTAGCCAGCGCATTGATCGCGTCATTGCCGCTTTGCAACGTGCCTATCATCAAGCGCTAACGGTTATCGTCCCAAGACCAGCTATCGCCATTGCGATTGTTACGTTTTTCCTGGTGGCGACGGTTGGCATTGTTCGGCTTATTCCCAACGCCTTTGCGCCTCAGGAAGACCAGGGAGTGTTCCTGGCATTTGTACAAGGACCAGAAGGAGCGAGCTTTGGATTTATGCAAAAGCAGCTCAGGCAACTTGAAGACACAGTGGACCCGTTAGTTGAATCCGGTGATGTCTTGCAATATCTCGTGTTCTTGCCAGGCTGGGGCGCAGCTGAAGCCGTGAACAGTGCGGTGGTGCTCGTGACCATGGCCCCCTGGGAGCAGCGAACCATTTCTACCCCGGAAGTTATGCAGCGCCTGGGCAAAGAGTGGCAAGAGATTCCTGGCATTCGGGCCTTTCCGTTTATGCGCTCTGGCTTGCAGCGCCGCGGTGGCGGCCAGCCGGTGCAGTTTGTGCTCGGTGGCAGTAGTTATGAAGAGTTGGCTGAATGGCGTGACGTGATACTGGAAGAGGCCGAGCAGCACCCGGGTTTAAGTCGGGTTCAATCGGACTATAAAGAAACCCGCCCGCAGATTTTAATCGACATTGATCGCACCCGCGCGGCGGATCTTGGGGTTAGCGTGGAAGCCATTGGCAGAACCTTACAAACCATGATGAGTGAACGGCGCATTACCACCTACATTGATGGCGGTGAGGAATATGACGTGATCGTGCAGGCGGAAGAGTCACAACGTGTGAGTGCTAACGACTTAACCAGCGTTTATGTGCGCTCTTCCAGTACCGGCGAGTTAATTCCTCTATCTAATCTCACCACGGTGCGTACTGTAGCTGATGCCGGCACTTTGAATCGTTACAACCGACTACGGGCAGTGACGATTTCCGCCAATCTTGAGCCAGGTTACTCTCTGGGAGAGGTGCTCGAGTATTTGGAAAATCTCGCTCAACAAGAGCTTCCAGAAACCGCCCAGATTGATTACAAGGGTGAGTCCAGAGAACTGAAAGAAGCGGCAGGTGGCTTGATCTTCAGTTTTGCACTGGCTTTGTTGATTGTGTTTCTGGTACTGGCAGCGCAGTTTGAAAGTTTCGTACATCCCATGATTATTATGGCGACGGTGCCATTGTCCACCTTTGGTGCGTTGTTAGGTTTGTATTTGACCGGTGATACCTTAAACATTTATTCGAATATTGGCTTGATTATTCTTATTGGTATTTCCACCAAGAACGGCATTCTGATCGTTGAGTTTATTAACCAGCTAAGGGATGAAGGCAAAGAGTTTATGGAGGCAATTTACGGTGCTGCCGAGATTCGCCTGCGGCCTGTCCTGATGACGGCGCTTTCCACCATTATGGGGTCGTTACCCTTGATTGCGGCAAGCGGTGCTGGCGCAGAAAGTCGTACTACCCTGGGTGTGGTGATTTTCTCTGGCGTGGTGCTTGCTACCGCCTTGACCCTGTTTGTCGTGCCTGCCCTGTATGCCTTGATCGCCAGGCAAACCACCTCTCCAGAAACAATCGCCCGGGAACTGCAAAGCCTCGAGCAAACGGTACCCGGTAGCCAGGCTTAGAGCGCCCATAAAAAAAGGCAGCCGCGGAACTCCACGACTGCCGTTTTTAGTTTTTCCGGGATTTTGCTTTAGGCAGCGTTATCCACAGATAACGTATCCCGCAATTCTCGCTTCAAGAATTTACCGCTGGCATTTCTTGGTAGCGCTTCATCCATAATCCAGATGTAGCGGGGTACTTTGTGCTTGGCCATATGCTCAGTGCAGTATTGGCGAATCGAGTCTGGTGTCGCAGTGGCGCCTGGTTTTAGGAAAACCGCAAGACCTACTTCTTCGCCAAGCCGATCGTCCTCTACACCGAATACTGTGCACTCGGCAACGTCATCGATTTCAAAAACCACGGTTTCAACCTCGGCGCAGAAGATGTTCTCACCGCCGCGAAGCACCATGTCTTTAACCCGGTCGACAATAAAGATAAAACCGTCCTCATCAATACGAGCCACGTCGCCGGTGTGTAGCCAGCCGTTGGTAATACTCTCGGCGGTAGCTTCTTCGCGGTTTAGATAGCCTTTAATGACACAGGCACCTTTGACCCATAGTTCGCCTACTTCACCTGGGGCAACAGTGTTGCCGTCAGCATCCACACATTTCGCTTCAAAGTTCGGCATGGCCGGGCCGCAACTTTCCGGCTTGTCGACAAAATAAATGCCGTTGATAGAGGTGATGATGCCGCAAGTTTCAGTCATACCGTAGCCAGTATTTGGTCGTGCCGAGGCAACCGACTTATCAATCTTGCCGACGAGGTCAGGCTGCAACTGCGCACCGCCGCCGCCAACGGATAGCAAAGTGCTGGTGTCGTATTTGGCAAAGTCAGGGTGAGAAATTAGCTCTCGTGACATCACTGGGACACCAGTCAGGTTGGTGATACCTTCGCGTTCAACCAGTTTTAGAGCTTCGCCGGCATCCCACTTATACATATGGACAAGTTTGCCGCCGGTCAGCGTTAAGCCATGGGCCAGGCAGTTATTGGCGGTGACGTGGAATAGTGGCGTGGTCACGAGACCCACACCTATTGGTGCATCCTCGGGATTAGGTGGCGCTTCGCCGTTTGCCAGGGCGGTGGCCGCACCGAAACTAGCGCCAGCAAAGGCCAAATTCATAATATTATTGACGCAACCGCGATGGGTAAGCTGGGCTCCTTTGGGGCGCCCTGTGGTACCAGATGTGTAAAAAATACAAGCATCCTCGTCACCATCCACCTGACGCTCCGGCAAGCTGCCGCCAGTGGCCGTGACTTCTGAAAATGGTGTGACACCTTCAACTGGATTGTCGAGACGTACACCGATGACTTTCATATCAGGAAAGTTAGCTTTGACCTCATTAAAACGGTCCAGGCGTTCCTGGTCACAAATCAGTACTTTGGGGGCGGAGTCCTTCAGGGCGTAGTCAATTTCTTCACCGATCCACCAGGCATTCATACCCACGGCGGCAATGCCTTGTGAGACGCAAGCCCAATAGCTTAACAGCCACTCAGGGTAGTTGCGCATGGCGATGGCTACCCGGTCACCTTGCTGCACCCCAGCAGCTTCGAGCCAGTTGGCGATGCTTGCTACATCCTGATGTGCCTGGGCGTAGGTCCAGCGATCATCGTTGTAAACCAGGTAATCGCGCTCAGCAAACTCCGCTGTGGCTAACCACACTTCGCGCAAGCTGGGAGGCGCATTGGCGTAGGCTTTAATGGTTTCACCTCGCACTTCGACCTCGGCGATTTCAAATTGTTGACCGGGGGCAATCAGGGAATCCCAGACTTGTTTTAACTCAGCGTACATTCAGGTAGCACTCCATTAACAGCATAGTTATTTTAAGAACTCGCTAAGATATGTATTCTGGGCTTGTCTTGCAACGATGAGGGGCGCTATATGTTTCAGGATTTAACCGTTATTGATGCCGCTTCTTATGTTGCAGGGCCGGCAGCTGCTACCGTTTTGGCCGATTATGGGGCTAACGTGATCAAGGTGGAGCCGCCGCAGGGTGATGCATACCGCGGTCTCGCGGCTCGATATCGGACCAACTATAACTGGCTCCTGACGTCACGGAACAAACGTAGTATTGCCATAGATATTCGTCAGAGCGCAGGTCAGGCGCTATTGCACCAATTGCTCGAAAAAGCTGACGTACTGATTGTGAACTTCAACCTGGCACAACTAGAAAAGTACCAGCTAAATTTTGAAACGCTTAAAGCAATCAATTCACGTTTAATCCTGGCGCAGATAACAGGTTATGGAAATCGCGGCCCAGAAGCCGAGCGCCGCGCTTTCGATGTTGCCGCGTGGTGGGCACGTGCAGGTATCATGGATATGATGACCACACCGGGTGCAACACCACCCAATGGTGCCGGTGGGGTTGGTGATCATGCCAGTGCCATGACCCTGTTTGGCGCGATTATGATGGCGCTATATCGGCGAGAAAAGACCGGTCACGGC
>JBKAGC010000074.1:0-14573 GCA_046290215.1 Pseudomonadales bacterium
ATCTTCACCGGCGACCACGCCAGGGCGCTACCAACAGTGGCCCAGGCACGATCAAAGTCGAGTTTGTAAAGCAGTAACGGTTTAACGCGATCCACAATCAGTTCAGCTTTGGTACCGCGATTCTCAATCGCCACCACGGAAATTACCGGGTCGTTAATGGTCTCACCTAGATAAAAAGCGAGTTTGGTGAGCATTTCATTTTCTAGTGCACCATCGTCGGAATCGCCCTGCCAATTTGGCTCACCTCGCCCCTGGCCGTTAACCTGACGCTGGGTTAAATAAACCTCTGTGCTGCCGCTGCGAATACCGGGCTCTACCTTCAGTCGAAATTTATGTTGTGTGTTTGCGGAACTGCTACCGCTAATGATGTCGGCAAAGATTTGCTCGGCATTGTTGCCGCCACCGGACACCCAGGTGGACTCCAGAACACCATCACGCGGGTTTGTGACCTCGGCGCGAATGTTATTCGCCGCCCAATACTGAACGATCTTTGGCCAGATCACCGCCGGCGGTGAATCAAGGAAAATCCAGCGCTCTTCTCCCAGCTTGCGCAGCACGATTTGTTCGATACCAAAGGTAGTACTCAAAGCATCGGGCAAACCCATATCCGCCGTTTGGCCGGCAATGCCACGTGAATCATTCACCGGGGGGATTGCCATCAGATCGACGAACTCTGGCTCGTCTAGCTCTTCGGGTACCACCACCCGGGGCACTGATTCAGCTTCCATGTAAACTTCATTACGGTCGTAATTTTCAAACCAGCTACAGCCACTGCCTGTAGATACCAGCCCAGCCAGCATCGCAAATGTAATTATTTTTCTTCTCAAGATAATATTTCCGCTCGCTTTAGAGCCTGGGTCACAATGTCATGGTATTCAGCAGACAACTCTGTCAGCGGCAACCGGATACCACTTTCGATCTTGCCCATTTTCGCCAACGCCCACTTCACCGGAATTGGATTCGACTCGACAAATAAATCTGTGTGCAAACTGAGTAATTTTTCATTCAGTTTATGGGCCTCCGCTGCGTTACCCGCCAGAGCAGCCGCACATACTTGTGACAGCAATTTTGGCGCAACGTTCGCCGTGACACTGATTGTACCTGTGGCACCCGCCAGAATCAGATCGACGGAGGTCTCATCGTCGCCAGACAGCACGGTCATGCTGTCACCGCATAGCTCCAAAATGTCTTTAGTGCGTTGGATGTCGCCGGTGGCTTCTTTAATGCCTTTGACCTGATCGATCTTGCTACAGCGGGCTACGGTGGCTGGCATCATGTCGCACGCGGTACGGCCAGGCACATTGTACAAATACTGGGGGATATCAACCGCTTTAGCGATGGCCTTGTAGTGCTGATACAAACCTTCCTGAGTGGGCTTGTTGTAATAAGGTGTCACCAGCAAACAGGCATCAACACCCGCTTCTTTGGCAGCACGAGTAAGCTCAATAGCCTCCCGGGTTGAATTAGCCCCGGTACCCGCAATCACAGGAATCTTGCCCGCAACCACCTTCACGGTGTGTTTGACAATTTCACAGTGCTCGACAACATCTACCGTTGCGGATTCGCCTGTGGTGCCTACCGGCACAATACCATCTGTGCCCTGTTCTATATGCCACTCAATTAAGTCGCTTAAGTGATCCCAATGGATAGCACCATCGGGATACATTGGGGTCACGAGCGCAACCACACTGCCAGAAATCATCGCGACCTCACGCAAAAGGCGCCAATCTTAACGACGCCGGGCATTGAGAACAAGATCATGTGGGGACTTCCTCTTTACCATGGGTGACATGGGGCCAGGCGTTCATAATCGACTTGATCAGAGTCGCCAGCGGTATCGCAAAAAACACGCCCCAGAGCCCCCACCAACTACCGAACACCAATACTGCGACAATGATCGCAATGGGATGCAAATTCACCGCTTCACTGAACAGCATAGGCACCAGAACAAACCCATCCAACATCTGAATCACAGTATGGCCAATGATGAGCCACATCAGCTCATCGCTGACACCGAACTGCAAATAAGCAATGATCACCACCGGCACGGTCACCACCAGAACACCGATGTATGGAACGATGACCGAAAGACCAACCAGAAACGCCAGCAAGGCCGCGTAATCAAGGCCAAAAAAAATAAAGAACACATAAGTCGTGAGACCAACAATGATGATTTCAGCCACCTTACCGCGAATGTAATTCGCCATCTGTTGGTTCATGTCATCGAAGATTCGGTTCATTAAAGGCCGGTGTTCCGGCAAGAACGACTTGCACCAATCTAGAATCTCGTCTTTATCCTTCAACAAAAACAACACCATGATCGGCACAAGCACTGTATACACCGCAAACGTGATCAATACGGGCAATTGCGCCAGGGAAAATGTCACCACGGCTTGACCAATATCGCCAACCTCAGCGTTGAGCATCTCCACCCAGGTATCTACCTGACTCTGGGAGACAAAAGCCGGATATTTACTTGGCAAGTCTGCGAGTATCTCCTGGGTCCTCGTTACCATCGCCGGCAACTCTGCATAGAGATTACGTAACTGCCGCCATACTCGCGGAATCACCAGCAACAACGTCACCACGAATATACCCATAAACAACAAGAAGGTGCTGGCAACCGCCATAGAATGCGGCACACCCATCTTGAGCATAGATTTGATGATGCCCTGCATGACAAACGCCAGGACAATACCGGTGAAAAACGGCGCAAGGATACCGCCCATCCAAATAATCACGACGGAAGCCGCCAGCAGCAGAACCGCCAGCAATATGGATTCCTCTTCCGAAAGAAACCGGTTCACCCAACCTTTAAGAACTTCGTACATTAGGCTTTTTGCAACTCATAAGTGTATTTACCCTCGGCCTCAGCAGAGGACAAAAGGCGGTGGCCGCTTTGCTCGGCGAACACCTGAAAGTCACGGACTGAACCGGGGTCGGTGCAAACAATACTTAAAACCTGGCCGCTGGCAAGCTTGTTCAACGCTTGCTTGGCTTTCAGCAAAGGCAGTGGACAGGAAAGCCCACAGGCATCAAGATGCTCATCAACAGTCATGGAATCTCGCTAAAAACCGTGATTATATCCGGTTTTGAGAACCCATATCAGCAATGGTTCCCGCGCTGGAACCTAATCTAGGCTGAATAGGTCTACATAGCGTAGATAAACTAAGGGCCTAAATAGCGGATCGTCATCACGTGGTACATTTTCTAAAATCTTCTGTCCGCAACCGGCTTGTGGCTCTGACCTTCACGCTCGTCGGGCTTACCCAGGTTTCCGCTGCAGAATCTGTGCACAGCACGCTGCCAACACTGGGTGACCACACCTCCGGCATCGTCTCTCTGGAGCAAGAATATGCCCTCGGGCAATCTTTCTTGCGCATGCTGCGAGCCCAGGCACCGCTGCTGCATGATCCATTGATGCAGGAGTATTTGGAGCACCTGATCTATCACCTGGCCTCCCATTCCAATTTGCAGGATCGACGCATTAGCCTGGCGATTATTAATGACGCCACCATTAATGCCTTCGCCGTGCCGGGCGGCGTCATTGGCGTCAATCTTGGCTTGTTCTTAAATGGCGAATCCGAATCGGAAATCTCTGCCATTCTCGCGCACGAGATCGCTCACATTAGCCAGCGCCACTTTGCCCGGCGCACAGAAGCCAGCCGTAAGGCTAGTGTTGCTAGCATCGCTGGCCTGCTAGCCGGTGTGGTATTGCTTGCCACAACCGGCAGTGAGGCAGGGCTCGCCACCATTAGCGCATCCCGGGGTCTAGCCCAATCTGAATTATTGCGTTACAGCCGCTCCCGGGAAAAAGAAGCAGATCTGGTGGGCATTGATACGCTCGCAGCAGCGGGACTTGACCCCAATGCCATGGCCTACATGTTCGAGCGCCTCAATCGTGCGCAGCGCTTCTCAGGGCGAAACATTCCGGAGTTTCTTCTTACTCACCCGGTGACGAAGGATCGTATTTCTGATTCTTACGCCAAATCAACCAAATTGCCGACACCAGAATTAGCAACCAGCCTGGATTTTCAATTGATGCGCAGCCGGGCCATGGTGATTAGTAACAAAAATCCTGCTGCCAGTGTGGCGCAAATGCGCGCAGCACAGCAGGACACCGACCCGGTAAAGGTCACCGCTGCAACTTACGGGCTTGCCCTGGCACAAACTCGCGCTGATCAATACGACGCAGCCATGCAAACCATACTCGGCTTACAAGCCAGTCATCCAGGTAAGCTCGCATTCATTCTCGCAGAAGCAGAATTACATCTGGCAGCTTTCCGCTATGAAGATGCTAGAGACTTACTGGCTGAAGCGCTGATTGTCACGCCGGGCAACTATCCACTAAGCATGATGTACGCCGATGCTTTGTTAAAAAGTGGTGACCCGCGTCAAGCCGCGAGCGTCCTTGAAAACCTTAGCCAGGAGCGACCGCAAGATCACCTGGTTTGGTATCACCTCGCAGAGGCAAGAGGTCTTGCCGACGATATTGTTGGGGTGCACGAGGCAAGAGCGGAGTATTTTGTCCGAGTGGGTAACTTTGACCAGGCCATCAAACAACTAAGCTTCGCGACACCAATGGTGCGCAGCAACTTCCAACAATCAGCGCGCATCAAGCAGCGTATCGAAGAAATCTTCGAACTTAAAGCGAGCAATAGTTAGCAGCTCAACCTAGCGATTGTTCTGAAAGTTGACCATTCGCTCCAGGGGCAACAATGCCTTTGCCGCAATGTCGGGATCGACCAGAATCTCGTTGCTACCCTCGGCCAAACACTCGGCGAGATTTTCCAGAGCATTCATCCCCATCCATGGACAATGGGCGCAGCTACGACAAGTCGCGCCATTGCCAGCCGTGGGTGCTTCAATAAAAGTTTTATGGGGAGCTAACTGCCGCATTTTATAAAAAATACCGCGGTCGGTAGCGACAATGAATTTTTCATTGCTCATCTCTTGACTGGCACGAATGAGCTGCGTGGTAGATCCCACCACATCGGCTAACGCTACCACTGAGTCCGGTGACTCCGGATGCACTAGTACCGCGGCATCTGGATGAATGGCCTTAATATCCTGCAAACCCTTGGCTTTGAACTCTTCATGGACAATGCATGCACCATCCCACATCACCATATCGGCACCGGTTTGTTTCTGAATATAACCACCGAGGTACTTATCCGGTGCCCACAGTAGCTTTTCGCCCTGGTCCATCAGGTGTTCTGCGACCTCAAGGGCAATGCTCGACGTCACCACCCAATCACTACGGGCCTTTACCGCGGCAGACGTGTTGGCATACACCACCACCGTGCGATCCGGATGCTGGTCACAAAAGGCTGAGAATTCATCAATCGGGCAGCCTAAATCCAGAGAACAGGTCGCTTCTAAAGTCGGCATCAGCACACGCTTTTCCGGGCTAAGAATTTTTGCGGTCTCGCCCATAAATTTAACACCAGCTACCACCACGGTTTCGGCATCTGTGGCAGCACCAAAGCGCGCCATCTCCAGAGAATCAGACACACAACCACCGGTTTCTTCCGCCAGCGCCTGAATCGCATCATCTGTGTAATAGTGCGCAACCAACACAGCATTTTGCTCATCAAGCAACTGTTTGATGCGCGCGGTGTGCTCGTCAATCTCTGCTCGAGTCAGGTTGTGACTTTGATGTAGTGGAATATCAAACGCGATATCACTCATAACCGAATTCCTATAAAACTGCCGCTAGTATAAACCAACTAGTTGTTAGACAACGACCTGAAGCGGTTTTGCCTATTGCGTGTTGGAATACGTGTCATTCCAATCCACGGATTCCGGTACTGGTAGGTTACAATGGGCCATGAAAATCACTTTGCTAATCGCCGTCTCTGAACGAGTTGAAGAAAGTAACTATCTGAGGCTTGGCAATGAATTGCACCAGCGCGGTCATACCGTAATCTGCTGCTTTATGGACAGCATTGCCATGCAAGGCGGTGCGGTGGTGGCGTCTGGTTTTACCCTGACAACTCCTTTACAGGTAAACGGGGATTTCCCAGAGCAGCGTTTGTTCCGCCTGGCAGAAAATGATGTGGTGTGGACCCTCACGCTGGGGATGCGCCATAGCTTTTTAGACAAGATTCAACTGCTAAAGTGCCTGCAAGCAGACACCCGCTTGATAAACTCCCTGGATGCACTGGTGCACCTCAAGAGTAAGTATTTTCTTGCTAGCCACCCGGATGTTTTTCAGTATCCGCAAACTTATTCAAGTACTGATCCAGAGTTTCTCGAGCAGATCATTCGCGATCAGGGCGGCCGCTGGATTGTGAAACCACCCGCCGGCTCTCTTGGCCGGGACATCTTCTTACTGCAAGCCGGCGACCCAAATCTGAGCGTGATTCTCAGCATGATGACAGGTCCTGAGGCAGATCAGTTTTGCCTCATGCAGCCTTATGTAGACGAGATTCAGCAAGGTGAAAAGCGCGTACTCATTGCCGGGGGTAAGCCAGTTGGGCAATATTTGCGGCGATTTGGCAAGGATCATCGCACCAATGTGAGTACCGGCGCGGCCATTGAACTCTGCGGCTTAAGCGATGCCGAGCGCCAGTATTGTGAGACCATAGGCGCGTTTTTAGTGTCCCAGGGCGCCCAATTTGTGGGTCTCGATCTCGCGTACCCCTGGGTGATTGAATTCAATGTGGTGACCCCTGGTGGTATTCAGACAATCATTGACCTGGGAGGTGAAGACCTGTCAGCAAAAATAATTTCCGAGATCTTCGCAAATTGACCTTAAGCGCTTGAGTTTTCGAACAAAGTCGGTATGATGCGCCCTTCTCTTTCGGGCCGTTAGCTCAGTTGGTAGAGCAGTTGGCTTTTAACCAATTGGTCCCGCGTTCGAGTCGCGGACGGCCCACCAATTTCCCGAACTCTACTTTCTCTCGCCCTCGAGGCTGAAACTCTAAAGCCCGCTACTACCCAAGAGATCTACCCAAGTAGCAATTTCAGGGTCTTTCTCACTATTGTTTGGCGCTCGTAGTATTGCGCTACCCTGCGCCGACCCGCCTGGCCAAGTTGCCGGGCAAGTTCTACATCATTCAGCAGCTTGCCTACCGCCTGACACCAGTCTTCCTCGCTATCGGCGAGATAGCCAGTTTCTGCATCGATCACCACCTCTTCGTTCGCCCCGCAACGACTGCTCACCACCGGCAAGCCCACCGCCATATATTGCAATACTTTGAGTGCACATTTACCGCGCGTCCAGGGGTCATCAATCATGGGGGCAATACCGATATCACTGCTCGCCAGTTCAACGGCTTCGGCCTGCAAGGACCAGGGTACGTTGTTCACTTCCATTGCGTCTAAATGAAACTGAAAATCCGAGATAACTTTGAGTGTTAAGTCAGGAAACTGCTGGCCCAATCGCTCCAATGTCGGGGTAAGGAAATCAAGGTAACGACGGGTCGAACTGCTACCAATCCAAACCAACGTGGGTTGTTCAGGCTTGTCTGGCATGGAGTTGAGGTCGAGTTCCTCTAGCACCACACTGGTGGGAATAGTATGTACGCTGGCAGGATCCGCTCCCGCTTTTTGAGCAGCTCTGGCAAGATAATCGTTTCCCGCCAGAAGCAAATCAGCACTCTGGCAAATGACTTCGAATTTCGCCATCCGACTCGGTGATGCATGCCCTGAGCTTTTACTAAATATCGCATCGTCAAAGTCAAACACCAACCGCGAGACCCGGCGCCGCAGAGCACGAACAAACCAGGGGGCATACAATTTGCGCTGAATCACCACCACATCATACTGCCCTGCCCTCAGCAACAACTTAAGTTTTTCCAGCAGGCCCAGCTCTGAGCTTTTAAACTCGCACCGATGTTGCCTACTTGCCAGCACCTCAAGTAGCGGTAGCAATCGATAACGGGTGGAAGCCTCATCGATGGCTTTGCCCAGGAAAAGCAAATTCAAGCGGGTTTCTCGGCGACGACGGCAATTTGATGGGCAAAATCAATACCCAGTAACCTGAACAAAGGGTAAGCCAAATAGCGCTTGATCGCCTTTTTGATCACTGAATCGTGATGCAACCGATAAATCGCTGTGACTTGAAAGCCGCATAAGCTCAACAAGCCTGCCAGTTCGTCATAGCAAAACGGCGTAATGTGTGTGGCATCTCGGAGGTAAGCCGGAGGATAGTAGGTATTGGGTGTGGTGAGCATAATCTTGCCACCGGGCTTCAGGTGCCTAAGGCAATCTTGCAGCACCTCGGCGGCATCCAAGAGTGGCACATGCTCAATCATTTCGAAAATTGCCACCAGATCATACTCACCCCTGAGGTCTTTTGTGGAGGCAAAGTCGTGCTCAAAGGTGGCATCAATATCACAAGACGCATAAGAAAAAGCTCCCCAGTAGCGGCTCATGGTCTGTTGTAGTGCACGATCGCCCGCGCCTACTTCAAGTAAGGAGATATTAGCCTCACCGAGTTCGGCAAGCACTGTATGGTAACGCTTGCGCAAAGGAACTTGCCAAATCGAGCCGAATTTCTTTGCGGCAGCTTTGCGCTGCTGGTAGAGCTGTTGCCAGTCGATGGTCATGGTGAATTCATCAGTCTTTTTTTAATTGTACCACTGTAAATTTACGTGGGAGCTCTTAACACAAACTTTCACATTGTGATGATAGTATTTGTAAAACCTTACAGGATTCACCATGACAGCTATTAAGAAATGTTTATTCCCCGCTGCCGGTTACGGTACGCGATTCCTCCCCGCTACCAAAGCCATGCCGAAAGAGATGCTCCCAATCGTAAACAAACCACTCATCCAATACGGTGTGGAAGAAGCCATCGAGGCTGGTATTTCTGATGTCGCTGTGATTTCAGGACGCGGTAAACGCGCAGTGGAAGACCACTTTGATATTTCTTATGAGTTGGAACACCAGATCGCTGGGACATCTAAAGACAAACTGTTAGATAGCATTCGCCATGTGCTTAACAACTGCCGATTTACCTACACCAGACAGATGGAAATGAACGGCCTGGGACATGCCGTTCTAACGGGCAAGCCCGTGATTGGCAACGAACCTTTTGCCATGATTCTTGCTGACGACTTTTGCGTGAACCAGGGTGATGCGGTTTTGAAGCAGATGGTCGATCTCTTCGAGCAATACCAATGCTCCATAGTCGCCATTGAAGAAGTGCCAATTGATGACACCGAGTCTTACGGTGTGATTGCCGGTGAAGAAATAGCCGATGGCATCTACCAGATTGCCAACATGGTAGAAAAACCCAAACCAGAAGATGCCCCATCCAATCTGGCAATCATTGGTCGCTATATCTTGACCCCGGATATTTTCGACAAAATCGAAAATACGCCCCCAGGCCGCAACGGCGAAGTTCAAATCACAGACGCACTAGCCCAGCAAGCCGCCGAAGGCAAAGTCATCGGTTACAAGTTCAAGGGGCAAAGATTTGACTGTGGCAGTATCGGCGGCTTCGTCGAAGCCACGAACTATGTCTACGACAATTACTACACCAAGGGCTGGAACTATCCAGTGAAGCAGCCATGAACATCACAATTGTTGGAACCGGTTATGTAGGCCTGGTTACTGGCACCTGCTTTGCCGAGATGGGTAATCAGGTAACCTGCATAGATATTGATGAGGCAAAGCTGGCCCAGTTAGAAAAGGGTATCATACCGATTCACGAGCCGGGTCTGGATGCCATGATTTCCCGCAACGTTGCTGCAGGGCGCCTGAAATTCGAAAGCAACCTAACGCTTTGCATTGACAGCAGTGAGCTCGTGTTTATCGCGGTTGGAACGCCCCCCAGTGAAGACGGTAGCGCAGACCTCAGCCACGTTTTGAACGTTGCTAAACAAATCGGTGATGCCATGGTGGCGCCTCTTATCGTAATCGATAAGTCCACTGTCCCCGTTGGAACCGCAGACAAGGTTAAAAGCACAATAGCTAAACGCCTCAAGAAGCGAGGTGTTGAAATTGACTACGATGTCGTTAGCAATCCTGAATTCCTGAAAGAAGGAGCTGCCATTGATGACTTCATGTCTCCCGATCGAATCATCGTCGGAACCCATAGCGAACATAGCAAAGCCGTCATGCGCACTCTCTATGCACCCTTCTCCCGTAACCATGACAAGCTTCAGTTCATGGGTACCCGAGATGCTGAAATGACCAAGTATGCGGCCAACGCCATGTTGGCGACGAAGATTTCCTTCATGAACGAGATTGCTCTGATGTGTGAATCCCTTGGAGTCGATGTTGAGTCGGTTCGCAAGGGCATTGGCTCAGATCCAAGGATCGGTTTCTCATTTATCTATCCTGGGGCTGGCTACGGGGGTTCATGCTTCCCTAAAGATGTCAGGGCGCTAGTTTCCATGGCTTACAAAACCGACGTCAGCCCAATGATTTTTTCCGCGGTTGAATCGAGAAACTCTGCGCAAAAACAGGTTATGTTCAAGCGTATCAACGAACACTTTGATTCCAAACTCGAAAACCTGCAGATAGCCTTGTGGGGACTTGCCTTTAAGCCTGAAACCGACGACGTTCGAGAAGCACCGGCCCTGGTTCTGCTAAAGGAGCTGATAGATGCTGGTGTAAAAGTCAAAGCCTACGATGCGAAAGCTTGTGAAACCTCAAAATTTGCTCTGGGCGAACTCGCAGAAGAAATAGAATTTGTCACCACTAAGGAACAGGCGATCAACAACGCCGACGCGCTCGTGGTGATGACTGAATGGAAGGAATTTCGCCAACCAAATTTTGTCGAGCTAGCAGACAAACTCAAGCGCAAGGTGATTTTTGACGGTCGTAACGTATACGAACCCGCAGTGCTTGCTGATCACGGCATCACTCACATCGGCATTGGCCGCGGTAGCTATCTGCTTAATCGCTAGGAAAGATTATGGTAACGCTTGTCACCGGCGCGGCCGGATTTATCGGTGCCCACGTGGTAAAGAAGTTAATTGATGACGGCAAACCAGTTGTCGGTCTCGACGTAATTAATGACTACTATGATCCACAGCTCAAGTTAGACCGGCTCAACTGGCTCGGTAATTTTCCATTTGAAAAAGTCGATATCGCTGATCAAAGCGCACTGACCGAGGTCTTCCGCAAACACCAGCCGAAGCGCGTGATCCATCTCGCAGCCCAGGCAGGCGTCCGTTATTCCATCGAGAATCCTCACGCGTATTTACAAGCCAACGTTATCGGCTTTCAAAACATCCTTGAAGCTTGCCAGCAACACAAAATAGAACATCTGGTTTACGCTTCCTCCAGTTCTGTTTACGGCAACAACAAAAAGATTCCTTTTGCCACGACCGATGAGGTGGATCATCCCGTCTCTACCTATGCAGCGACGAAGAAATCTAATGAACTCATGGCCCATGTCTATAGCCACTTATATCAACTTCCCACCACTGGCCTGCGCTTTTTTACAGTGTATGGCCCCTGGGGTCGGCCTGACATGTCACCGTTCATTTTCACCAAAGGTATTTTCAACGGCGAGCCCATTAAGCTGTTTAACTATGGCCATCACCGCCGCGACTTTACTTACATTGATGACATCGTGCAGGGTGTTTTACGGGTCATCGATCAAGCACCCTCGCAGCTTCAGGTACCCTATAAAATCTACAATATTGGCAACAACCAACCAGTGGAGCTCATGACCTATGTGGAGACGCTGGAACAGCTCATCGGCAAACCGGCGAATAAAGAATTGGTAGGACCGCAGCCCGGGGACGTTGAAGTCACCTATGCAGACATAGATAAATTGACTGCCGACTTTGGCTATACCCCAAACACATCACTCCGGGATGGCCTGGAACAGTTTGTTGAATGGTATCGCAATTACTATAAGCTCTAAGCCGCACATCCATCCTATTTTGCGTACCGCCAGGAGCCCACATGAAGGTCGGTGTTTCACTCCCCATCAGAGAAATGGCCGGTGATCTAAACGCCATTCGCGACTTTGCCCAGACAGCTGAAGAACTGGGTCTAACCCACCTGAGAATACCCGAACAGATCATGCGACCTGGCAGCGGATTCTTACATGAATCCATGACGTTGCTCGCCTGGGTTGCTGCTCACACCAGCACAATAGAGCTGGTGCCCTCGGTCATTATCTTGCCCAATCGTCAGACCGTACTATTTGCCAAGCAAGCCGCCCAGCTAGACATATTGACAGAGGGGCGAGTCAGAATTGGCATTGGTGTAGGCAATAGCCCGGAGGAGTACCGTTACCAGGGGGTCGATTTTCACAGCCGCGGCCGCCGCTGTAGTGAGCAAATGCAGTTGTTAAAGCTGCTCTGGACCCAGGAAACGGTGCAATTTAAGGGCGAGTTCCATGACATTGCCGGTGCAGGCTTAAATCCCTTGCCATACCAACAGCCCATTCCAATGTGGATTGGCGCTCGCTCAATGCCTGGTGAAGCGGTGATTCGGCGAATCGGCCAGTTAGCTGATGGCTGGTTTGTCTTATGTGACCCTGCTGCCTTTGCAGAATTGCGAACGCGGATTTCGCAGCACGCCGAGGGTGTGGGTCGAGACCCTGAAAAAATCGGCACTGAGGCTGGCGTCGCCGTTGTTGGCCCAAGGGCAGCCGAGTGGCAAGACAGGGTCAGTCATTGGTACGACGCTGGTTTGACGCACCTATGCTTGCGTACTCTGGGCGGCGGCTTGAGCAACCAGGAACACATAGAAAAACTTCAAGAGGTGGTCGGACAGTTACCTATCCCGGCACCCTAAGGCGCTAACTCACCACCTCTTTTGACTCACGCTCTGAATAGAGCCCCACCTTCTCAAGGACCTGCTTCAAATCTGCGAGCCGAAACGGCTTTGCCATAAAATAAGCAGGATCGTCGTCAGGCAGCGGCGATACATTACCGCTCATCATGACGACATTAACGTCGTCACGAACCTTGCGGACCGCGTCAATGAGTTCAACGCCCTTCATCTGTGGCATATTTTGGTCGGTGATCAGTAAGGAAAAGTCATTCGGACCAGACTTGAAGCGTTCCAGAGCTTCCAGCGGGTGCACAAACGCCTCGACTTCTAAACCCAAAGACGTCAGCAAACGCGCCGCCACATCCACAATCCATTCTTCATCGTCCACCAACATCACACGACTCGTGGTAGCTCGCGCTTCGGACAGTGATACCACGCGATTATCAGACTCTGATTGGCTAATGGGCAAATAAATAGTGAAGTGGCTTCCCATACCAAGATGAGACTCCACCTCAATATGACCTTTATGATTCAAGACAATACCGTGCACGATACTCAGGCCGAGCCCGGCGCCAATTCGGTCATTACCACCGAGAGCATGGGAAGAGTAAAAGGGATCAAATATTTTTTGCCGCATAGCCTCTGGCATACCCATCCCGGTGTCTTTGAAATGCAACAGTGCGAAATCACCCGGTGCCAAATTCGATCCCCTTGGCAACTCACCTTGCTCTAATGACTTGCGCTCGATGAAAACGTCTAGTCTACCGCCATCATCACTTAAGGCGGTGGTGGCATTACTTCCCAGGTTGAGAATTAGCTGCTGCACTTGCGACGAGTCAACTTCCACCGGAAGCGACTGCTCCGGATAGTTTTCTATTAAGCGGACATTATCTGGTAAACCAGATTTAAAAAACTTTACCGACTCCCTGACAATCTGGTTTAGATCCTGAGTCACCAGCCGCCCATCATCCAATTGCGTGACGCTCATAATCCTCGCCACCAGGTCTGTTGCCCGGGCACTGGCCTGCTCCACTTTTTTCAGGAATGTCCTCGCGGGTGATTGAGGCTCAACCGTTTCAAGGGCAAGGTCGTTGTAACCAGTAATCGCGGTCAAAATATTGTTGAAGTCATGAGCGATCCCCGCGGATAGGGTGCCTAATGCACTTAGCTTTTCCTTAAAACCGACCGCACGTTCAAGGTGCCGGAACTCAGTAATGTCCGTCCCAGAAGCCAGAATCTCCCTGGCGTGGCCATCGGTTTCGGACAAGGGTGCGAATCGCCAGATCACCGTATGAATATTATCCCCTTGATCGTGCAACTGGCACTCGAAGTGCTCGCCACTATCCTCGGCATCAAACACCGCGAGAATCTTTTGCCGCAAGTTGTTCCGCTGCGGTGCATTAACAAAATCTAGCAAACTTTTGCCAACCAGTGCCTCAGCATCCTCACCAAGCAAACTAACGGCGTTTTCATTGACATGAAGCATCCGGCCTTCCACATCAAGGGTCACCAGCATCACTTCTGCCACATCTACATAACGTTGCGTTTTTTCACGCTCTCGCCTTATCTGCGCCTCTGCTTCACGCCTGATTTCTACCTCATTGCGCAGTTGGAGATTCATCGCCTGAACCTCAGCAACATGTTCACGCCGTGACATAAAACCACGATAAACAAACAACATCATCGCTCCAATCACAGTGGCGTAGAGCAAATAGGCCCAAACGCTAAACCAGGGCGCAGGGTGCACCAGAACACGAATACGTTCCGGCTGCTCCGACCAAATGCCATCGCTATTGCTGGCTTGCACCTCGAACACATACTCCCCGGGCAACAAGTTGTTATAGCTCACATAGCGACGTGTACCAGCGGAAACCCAATCA
>JBKAGC010000075.1:0-14001 GCA_046290215.1 Pseudomonadales bacterium
ATCCCGCCGCAGCGAGGACAGTCGGGGATGGTCATGCGTTCGATCAGGCTGTCAGGGACATCGGCATCGCCATCCGGAGCAATTTCACTGGGGGTCAGGGGTGCATCTAAGTGTGGGTTCTGCTTACTCAGTTCGAGCTGCATATCACTGCGCGCAAGTTCGGCGTAGCAATCAGTACAATGCACCTGATCAAGGCGACCGTGTAAATCAATGACTTTGCTGTGGCCTGCTTGCTGGTGCAAACGATCAACATTTTGGGTAACCAGCAGTCGCAGGTAGCCGAGCTTTTCTAGTTTTGCCAGGGCGTAATGGGTCGGATTAGGTTTAGCTTGCTGCACGTAGGGCCAGCCAGAGTAACTTCTGGCCCAGTAGCGCTGCCGCTTTCTGGCCTGGCTCATAAACTCGCCATGCTGAATAGGATTCGTTCGTTGCCAGGTACCATGGTCATCGCGGTAGGTGGGAATGCCGGAGCTAAGGCTACAGCCAGCTCCAGTGATCACAGTAAGTGGTTGATGGCGGGTGACAAAATCCGCCAGTTGTTTAGCGCTTGTAGACAACACCTTCCTTCATAACAAAAACCACATCTAACATACGTTCAATGTCGGAACTGGGATCCCCGCCAACTGCGATCAGGTCAGCCCATTTTCCTGCAGAAATACTCCCCAACTGATCTGCCTTACCGAGCAGTTCGGCGGCGGGCATATGTGCGGTGTGGATTGCCTCTAGTTCCGGCATTCCAGCCTCCACCATGTAGACAAACTCTCTGGCGTTTTCGCCGTGGGGACAGACGCCACAATCGGTGCCGAAGGCGATGTTAACCCCCTCGGCATAAGCCTCGGCAAAGGTATTTTGGATGAGCGGGCCAATCGCCGCCGCCTTGGGTCTAACCAGAGCAGAGAAATAGCCGTCAATAGCGGCCTTATCGGCAACAAACTTACCCGCGGAAATGGTTGGGACGTAAGTCGTGCCATGTTTTTTCATCAGCTTCATGGTGCCGCGATCCATATAAGTGCCATGCTCGATGGAATCGATGCCAGCACGGATGGCGCGTTCCATGCCTTCCTTTCCGTGGGCATGGGCGGCAACTTTGAAATTGTAGTCCCGGGCAATGGTCATAATTGCGGCAAGTTCTTCGTCAGTAAACTGTGGATTCTGACCGCTAACGGCCTGGCTTAGAACGCCACCCGTGGCGGTGATTTTGATCAGGTCAGCACCTTCTTTATATCGTTGGCGAACGGCTTTTTTAGCATCAGACTCACTATTCACGACACCCATGGCAGGACCCGGGTCGCCGCGCAAGGCACTGTTGCGACCATTGGTTGGATCAGCGTGTCCACCTGTAGTGGCGAGACTTTTACCGGCAGTAAAGATACGCGGTCCGGGAATATCGCCGCGGTTGACGGCATTACGCAGGGATATAGACAGATTGTTGCTGCTGCCAAGATCGCGCACTGTAGTAAACCCGGCTTGTAAGGTCACATCTGCGTATTTCACACTGGTTAGCGCTTGATCCTGTGGGTCACGGGTAAAACGTTGGATCTGGCGATTAGGGCTAAGCTCTGAAGTGATATGCACATGCATATCGATGAGCCCAGGCATGCAAGTCTTACCGGACAGTTTAATCACCTCGGCTGCTTCGTCAGTCACGTATCCAGGGGTTACTGTGACAAACTTTCCGTCCCTGACACGCACGGTTTGTTCACTTAACATCTCAAGGTTGTTGCCTGTGATGAGTCTTTCACAGTGCACCAGGGTATCGGCAGTGGTTGTGCTTGAGATAACCATTGCCAGTAAAAAGAGGGTAGGCATCTTCATGATGGACTCCGTTTTGTGGGTAGCACAACCAGCATAACATGGGGCGTTTTGAAAAAGTCCTAGACAGGCTCTCATTCAATGGGATACTAGACAGAATGCTGCGCCAACCATAGGGCACAACTTGTTGTATATTGTTT
Source organism: Pseudomonadales bacterium (assembly GCA_046290215.1). Taxonomy (GTDB): domain Bacteria; phylum Pseudomonadota; class Gammaproteobacteria; order Pseudomonadales; family Azotimanducaceae; genus JAHRVQ01. Next base: position 1,953 of record JBKAGC010000075.1, read on the forward strand.
GGATCCTGGTAGAGGTCAAGTTTTGCTTCAGGGCTAACCATCAGTGCCTTTTTCAGTGATACAACCCTGGGGTTCAGCCAGCGGATATAGTTCTGGGGAGACGCGTGAGCGAATCTACTGCCGACAATCTAGACGCCGATAACAAGGTCGCGACTTTTACGCCAGGTCTTAGCCACTGGCGTTTACTGTCCTGGTTAGACCGCACAGGGTTGCCATCATGGCAAATCGGTTTGTCGGTATTTTTGTTCCTGGCTCTGGCCGGTATTGCATCTCTGGTGGTTTCCGCGGTCCCTGACCCGAATATCTACCCCATCACCGTGGCGTTTGTTGCCATTATTGCTTTCTTTTTGGTGCTTTATTTGGAAATGGCGCGGGGTTGGTACCAGGACTTCCTTGAGATACTGGAGTTCGACGACAAGCTCTTAACAATCCGTGAAATACTCGAGCCGTCACAGCGTGCACGTTGGTTAGAAACCGGTTTCGCCCTAATTTGTGCTTCTATCAACATTGGCTTTAATGAGACTTTGAATCCAGAGTTCGGCTTTGTGTACTACGCCGCCTGGCTGTTTTATTGGCTGGAGTATGTCCTTGTGATCTTTTGTGTGGATATTTTCTTTCGCCAGTTACTTTGTCTCAATGAGGTGTGTAACAGGATTCGAATTAGCCTGCTAGAAGCCGATGTTTATGCGGTGCTCGCTAACCCCATGCTGCGGTTTTTGCGGCTTTATATTTTTGGCCTTTGTATCGTCTTTACCAGTTATACCGTGTTCACGTCCGGGGCTCTGGCATTTAGCGATATGCTGGTGATCATCATGCCGTTTTACTTGCCAGGTCTGGTGATGTTGGCGCTGTTTATGTTTCCGTACAAACATTTTAAGCAGCGTATTCATGTGGCGAAAACCATTGAGTTAAATCATGTTCACCGGGCACTGGTGAAAGGCGATAAAGCTCATCTTGCTTCTTCACTAATTGGCGCAGATGCTGACAAGTTACATCGGGTCGACCTAATGTACTATGAGGATCGGATCGAGAAGATTAAAGAACTGCCGTTTACAGATCGTATCCGTGGCATGTTGCTGTTTGGTGTTTTACCGCCCCTGACCTGGGTGATTGCGGCGCTGATCGAGATCTTTATTGAGGGGATTCTTTAGGCGATATTGATCGCCTCTCCAGGGTCTCATCCACAAAACGCCAGACGGTAAATACGCCAAGCCCACCAATGGCTGCCGCCAGATAAAACGCGCCAGATAATGTCAGCAGGGTGGCGGTTGCCCCAACGGCCATAGGGCCAAGCAATGATCCGGTATCGGATAACAAGCGCCAGACACCGAGGAATTCCCCCCGTTGATTGGTGGGGGCAAAATCCGAGCCCAGGGTCATATTAATACCGCTACCAAGACCGTTACCTATACCGGCAACCACACCTGCAGCAGCCATGGTAAAAAAACTATCGGTAAACGGTAGCGCCAGCAAACCGAGGCTAAGCAAACCTGTGCAGGTCATGGCAGCGGGCCTCCGGCCATAGTTGTCCATGACCACTCCGGCAATAGGGAACATCAGCATATCGACGCCGGCCGATAAACTGACAATAAAGCCAATGGCAGCGGTGTCGAGACCAATCGCATCGCCCCAGACAGGCAACATCAAACTGCGAGTGGCGCGGATCAGCGTTAAACACCAAATAGCAAAACCGGCGGTGACAAAAATACGTTTGTGATCCGCCAAAATCTTCGGCACCAGCTTCAGTAAGCCGCTGTGTTCCCCCAATTCAGAGCGATTGTTGGTTTTAACGGACACCAGAACAAGCAACATCGCGATGCCAGCAATGGCCGCGACGCCGTAAAACACCACGGCAAAGCCATAGAATTGCGCTACTAAACCGGCTACGGCAGGGCCGATGAAATTCCCGACCCGCTGCATACCAGCCATGGTACTAATGGCTTTGCCCCGTTGGTGAGTGGGCACCGCTTCACTGACGTGGGCAAGGCGCGAAAGGAGCCAGCTGGCCACTGCGGCGCCGAAGGCAAAAGCAGCGATCGCCAACTGCCAGGTCTCAGTAGCCTGGCTGGCCAATAGGGCGGAAATAGCCATCAAAGCAACGCTGAATACCATGACGGTTTTATCGCCAAATTTGCCAGTGGCCCAGCCTGCCGGAATATCAGCGGTCATATTGCCAAGACCGCGCAGGGAAAACACAAGGGCCGTGATGGCGGCACTTGCCCCCAGATCCAGAGCGTACAGAGGAATGATTAACACCACGATGCCCTGGCAAACTGACATTAAAAAGCCAGGCACATACACGGACCAGAGGAGGGCCCGGTAGGTTTGCCATATGGTCTGATCTGGAAGTCGCGGTGAAGACATCGCGAGAGCCTACAAGCGATGTGCAAACGGTGCAAACTCGAAGGCCGTAAACCGCTGCACCGATCCTCGAATGATGGGGTCGGACTACCGCAAACCCCTTGCGTTCAGCATAAATGTCCCCATAGTCTTAAGTATCAGGCCGAGGAAATTGCTGCGGCCGCCACCTATTACTCAATCCGGATGTTGACTCATGCAAATTGCGGACATTGATCTAGCCAAATATTCCAATCAATACTCGTCCTACACAGAACTCAGGTTACATGAAAACAGATTGCTCAATATTGCCCTGCTGAATGGTGATATTGTGGCGAATACTCAGGATACCAGCGGCGGTGTGTCCGCACGGGTGTTCGATCAGGGCGCCTGGGGGTTTAGCTCTAACCCGAACGCCACAAACGACTCAATTGAGGCGACCATCCAAGCGGCAACCAAGAATGCCGAATTCCTGGCCAAGCGCAGCGGCGACCCAGAGATGCAACTGCCTCGCAGTAAAGCCTCGGCAACCAGCGACTCCAACACGCAAAAGCCCCGCAAGTCGCAAGACGAAATTATCGCCTACCTGAACGACATTGATGCTTACATCACAGCCAACTGTCCAGACATCGTATCCCGGCAGGTTGTACTGAGCTGTTTAGATATGGAAAAGAAACTCACCACATCCGAAGGCTCCGCCGGGCACAATACCAACAGCCGCGCCATCGTTTCTGTGAAACTGACCACGCGCAATGAGGCTGGTGACCCCATAGAGCTGTCCCAGGCCATTGGTGATCGAGGTCAGTTTGAAGATGTCTTCGAGACGCCCGAACGAGTGCATAAGGCCATTGACGAACTATATGAGCACCTGCTGAACAAAAAGACCGCAGTAAAACCCGTGTCTGGTTATCATGAGGTGATCCTGGCCTCGGACCTGGCGGGTATTTTGGCCCACGAGGCCATTGGCCACACCACCGAGGCAGATATTGTTCGTGAAGGCTCCATTGCTGGTGATCATCTGGGTGAAAAGGTGGCCAGTGAACTGATCACGCTGGTGGATTTTGCACACACCTACAACGGTGAAACCTTGCCCATGCCGATTTACCTTGATGACGAGGGTGTGGAAAGCCAGGACGCGGTGTTGATAGAAAATGGTGTGCTGAAAAGCTTTATGCACAACAAAGATAGTGCTGCCCACTACAATATGGCGTTAACCGGCAATGCCCGGGCGTTTAGCTACACAGATGAACCGCTGATTCGGATGCGCAATACGGCGATTTGCCGGCAAAGACGCTGAGGATATGATTGCCTCGATTGATGACGGCTACTTGTTAATGCGCCCCACCAACGGCCAAGCCGACACCACCAGCGAATTTATGTTTGGGGTGCAAATGGGCTACGAAATCAAAAATGGCAAACTTGGCCGGGCTATTACCGATACCACCATATCTGGCGTGGCGTTCGATATGCTCAAAGAGGTGAGCATGGTGAGCGACGATATGGTCTGGAGCTGTGCTGGCATGTGCGGCAAGAAACAACCGATGCCCGTGGGCATGGGCGGCCCGGCCGTGAAAACCAAAGTTTATATTGGAGGTGAATAATGAGCCGCGACACAGCCCTCGACACGCTCGGAAAAATCACCGCTGCCGGTTTTGATCATGCCGCGGCACGTATCGTCACGGAAGAATTCCACGAACTTCAGGCTGAAAATGGTGCCATCAATTTGATGCGCACGAATTTTGAAACCGATGTAGGCATTTCTGGCATCAAGGATCAACGCAAGGCGAGCTTGTCTGTGAACAAGACAGATCCAGAAACCCTTACGGAAACTGTGGGTCGCTTAAGTGATATGGCGCGCGGCGCGTCTCAAGACCCCGCCTACGGCATTGCTGAACATCAGCCTGCAGAAACTTTTGCTGCCGGCCCTGATGAGCCTGATTACGACAAAATGTATGACCGCATTTTTGAGGTTCAGGAATATGCAAAGCAAAAGTACCCTGATCTGCACTTCGGTTCCGTGGCGGTGACTTTTGGCAATCGGCGTAGCTGTTACGTCAACAGCAACGACGTTTGCTTCGAATCCCGGCGTGGGGTGTATCAAGTATCCACCATGTTTACTTCAAAGCGTGGCAAGCAAACCTCGTCGATGAACTATTTTAACTACAGCAGTTATGACCTGGATAAGCCTATTTACGAGATGGTGAATGCTGATGACTTACTGCGCCAGTCCACTGAACAAATCGAAACCCAGAACATTCCGGGCAAATTCACCGGTGACCTGCTGATTACCCCCAATGCCCTGGGCAGTTTCGTGGGTTTTCTCACTGGCAAGGTTTCCGATGGGGCGTTGATTAGTGGCACCTCGGTTTACAAAGACAAACTGGGTGAGCAGGTGGCCAGCGATAAGCTGACGATAGAATCCTGTCCCACCTCGGCGGATGTGTCTGGCGGCTACTGGGTAACAGGCGACGGCTATAAAGCAGAGGACATGACGTTGCTGCAAGATGGGGTTTTGAAATCTTATCTGTTGGGCTTGTACGGCGCTAACAAGACAGGGTTGCCCCGGGCTGTGAACGCCGGTGGCTGTTATCGGATTGGCGCTGGGGATCAAGCCCTTGAAGATATGATTAGCGGTATCGAGCAGGGTATTTTGATTACTCGCTTTAGTGGCGGTATGCCCAACGATCGTGGTGACGTCTCTGGTATTGCCAAAAACAGCTATTACATTAAAGACGGCAAGTTGCAGTTTCCGATTAAGGAAACCACGGTGAGCGGCAATATGGTGTCACTGCTGCAGTCAGTGAAAGCCGTCAGTCAGGAGCGCGTGAATTTCGGCAGTAATATCCTGCCCTGGGTGTTAACAGACGGTGTGACCGCGTCTTAAGACTGGGCTTCATCAGGAAGGTTGCGCATATGGTCTGCCATAGGCGCAATCTTCTCGTCGAGGTCCCGGTACAGTTCTGGGTCAAGCTCCATTTCATCTAAGGCCCGATACAAACACCTAAGCCAGGCATCTCGATCCTCTGTCCCGATCTGAATATGAAGATGGCGCGCCCGGAGTCGTGGGTGTCCGTACTGACTAATGTACAAAGGTGGGCCGCCAAACCAGCCGGTAAAATACTCAAACAAGCGTTTACGAGCGTGATCCATATTTTCCGGGTGCTTGTCACGGATACCTTTTGCATCCGGGTCATGCTCCATATGGTCATAAAAGCGCGTCACCAGTTCTAGCACGCGACCTTCGCCGCCCAGGCGTTCGTATAAGGTTGCTTCAGTCATGCCGGTCAGATTTTCTCAATGATGTTCTTCAGGGCATCGCAGTTTTTCACTCGCTCTTCGCTGGTGGTGCCAAGGAAGCTCACGTTTAAACTGGTGACACCAGATTCTTTGTAAACCTGAAGACGGTCTTTGATAAAACTTTCTGAGCCGACGAGGGATGTGGCATCTAAGTAACTTTGTGGAATGGCGGCTTCAGCCTCCGATTTACGTCCAGATAGGTACAAGTCCTGGATGGTTTCTGCTTCTTCCTCGTAGCCGTATTTGCGGAAGATCTGATTATAGAAGTTCTTTTCTTTAGCACCCATACCGCCAACGTACAGCGCAATTCCCGGGCGGGCCATATCGCGATAGGACTCAAGTCCTTCGCCAACGGCTACAGAGCCGCCAGCGTAAATGTCGAGGGGCGGGCGCCCTGGGTCACGTTTGGCGTTACCGCGGCGGATGGCATCACCCCAGACCGCGTCGGCGCCCTCCGCCATAAAGAAAGCAGGCAACCAGGCATCAGCAATCTCTGCCGTCATTTCCACGCTCTTATCCCCCAGAGTTGCCAGGGCAATTGGGATTTCTTCCCGGTACGGGTGATTAATAATTTTTAAAGGTTTGCCAAGGCCAGTGCCTTGATCGGCTGGTAGGGGCACCTGGTATTTTTTCCCTTGGTAGTCGAGCTTTTCTTCTCGTTTCCAGATTTCCCGGCAAATCTCGACGACCTCACGAATACGAGTCATCGGTGCGTCGTAAGGTACACCGTGAAAACCCTCGATCACCTGTGGGCCACTGGCACCCAGACCCAGCATGCAGCGTCCCTCGGATAAAGCATCGACACCCGCCGCGGTCATCGCCATTAAGCTCGGGGTGCGGCTGTAGATGTTCAAAATGCCCGACGCAATGATGACGCGCTCGGTTTTCGCTGCCACATAACCCATGGCACTGACACCATCGAACGAGTAGGCCTCAGGAATCCAAACCACATCGAGGCCAGCCTTTTCCATCTCAACAATTTCTTTGGTGGCACCCACATAGCTATGGGCGTAACTCATCATGGTAGAGATTTTCATGGCGTTCCTTGGCTGGTTTGGGGACACACAGTGTAAGTAATGACGCTGATCTAGCTCAAGCAGTTTGCTGGGATCAAGTTGTTGCCTGAAGGATGCGCGGATAGTAGTAGAACAGGGTAGCGGCGCGGCTTAAAAAGTAGCCGTGTAGGGCGAGCCATAGTCCATGGTTGCCATACAGCGGCATGGCCAGGTACCAGAGGCCGAGAAACAACAGCAGGGAAACGATCATGGCGTTGCGCATCTCAACGGTTTTAGTGGCACCGATAAAAATACCATCCAGTAAGTAACACCAAACGGACACGACAGGGGCCAGAATGGCCCAGATGAGGTATTCACGGGCGGCCAATTGTACTGCGCTAATATTGGTCAAAAGGTCGATTACCACGCCGCCCACAGCGAAGAATCCGAGGGAGGTTAATAATGCTGTAATGCCCCCCAGTTCAAACGTATAGCGAATGGCAAGTAGCACCTCGCTGTTTTGTCCCGCGCCAGTGGCATTGCCTACCAGGGTCTCTGATGCCAGGGCAAAGCCATCAAGAAAGAAAGCGGCAAAGGTCACAAACTGCATCAATATCGCGTTTGCCGCCAGGGTCACATCACCCTGGCTAGCCCCCTGATCGGTGAACCAGGCAAAGGCGAAGATCAAACATAAAGTCCGAATCATGATGTCGCGATTCACCACAAACATTCTCCGAATTCTGCTGATATCAATTAGGCTAGTGAATGTCACACTGGCGCTGTGTTGACGCCGGTAGCGCCAGAGAATCAAACTGATACCAATACTGAATACACTGATCTCGGCAATGACGGTTGCCAGGGCAACCCCTTGGACGTCCCAACCCAGGCCCAGGACAAACACCAGATCGAGGAGAATATTCAAACCGTTCAACAATAGGTTGAGATAGAGTACGAGGCGCGTTTCCTGGCAGCCGAGGAAGAAGCCCATGATCGCCAGGGTCATGAGGTTAAAGGGCGCACCGAGAATGCGGATGGCGAAATAGTCACTGGCCGCTTGTTCCACCTCAGCGCTTCCACCCAGCAGGTGTAGAGCCAGGTTGCCTAACGGTCCGCGGCAAAGGATAAACATGATGCCAAGGGTCAGACCAATCAGCGCCGCGCGAAAGAACACCGCATTCGCCTCGGCAATTTGTTTTGCCCCAATGGCTTGCGCCGTTAACGCGGTGGTGCCCATGCGCAAAAAACCAAATCCCCAAAACAAGAAGCTGAAAATCACACCGCCCAGAGCAATACCGCCAAGTAAACTGGCATCACCTAGATTGCCAATCACCGCAGTATCCACCAGACCCAGTAGCGGCGTAGAAAGGTTGGAGAGAATAATTGGCCAGGCGATGTTGAAAACATACCGGCGAGTGAGTGATGTCATGTGTTTCTACCGATGCTGGCAGCGAAAAATTTGGCGCAAAATATACATTTCTCGTAACAATGTAAGCGTCTATTTACAATCTTGCTGCCATCAAGACGCTTATAATAGAGCTACTCTAAAGAAGGAATTGAAGATGGCAACTGATGTTGATCAGGTCAAGTTTGTCCTGCGTTTACCGCCTGCGCTGCATAAAAAAATCAAGAAAAGCGCGAAGAGCAACAACACCTCCATGAACAAAGAAATCACCAACATTCTTAACGAATCGTTTAGCCGTTCCTCCACGGACAAAACGTTAGCAGAGCTCATCGCTCGGTTGGAAAAGAAAAAGGTTATTTAAGCGTCTTCACCGCGGTAGCGATTCTGCCCGCGGTGGATAACCAGCATATTAAGCCGAAAACCAGCGCAATTAACCAAAATTGCCCTGGGATTAAGCACATCAAACCTAACGCCAGGATGGTTTCAAACCCTTCTGCAATGCCGCTTAGATAATAGATAGTCTTTTTGCCTTGTGCTTCGGTGCTAATGCCGCGCTTTTCCGCAAGGATGGCAAAGGCAAGGAACGCTGTGCCGGAACCAACAAAGCTAAAAATCAAGAAAGCGCCGTACAAGGCGACAGTTGGCTGTGCCAGACAAAAACCGAATACCACGGCCGAGTAAACGATAAAATCTAGCACAATATCCAGGTAAGCCCCTAGATCTGTACTGCCGCGGAGCCTCGCCAGTGCGCCATCGAGCCCATCCAGCACCCGATTGCACAGCAGTAGCACCAGCCCCAGCGTATATTGTTCCAGGGCAATCGCGGGTAAGCAGGTTAACCCCACCAGAAAACCGGCCACGGTGACCTGGTTAGCACTCAGCGTTGTTTTGGCAACAGTCGTTGCTGCCTTGTTCAGCAGCGGATCAATGATTGGGCGTAAAGTGGAATCTAACATCTGCTATCCTTTTGTACCGATCGATTGTAACGGAGCTATGGCGATGAGAAAGCAACTTTGCCGACTAATGTTTGTCTTGTTATGCCTAACCGGTGCGCAAGCCCATGCCCTGGAGGTGGGGGATGTAGCACCAGATTTCGAACTGCAAGGCTCAGATGGGGAAGTTCATAAGCTTTCCGATTATCGCGGCCAAACGGTTGTGTTGGCCTGGTTCCCAAAAGCCTATACCCGCGGTTGTACCATCGAGTGCAAGTCACTGGCGGAAAACGGCCATCTGATTCGGGCCTTTGATGTCAGGTACTTTATGGCGAGCGTTGATCCTATTGAGGACAATGTAGGATTTGCCGAGCAACAAAAGGCCGATTTTCCCCTCCTCAGCGATCCGGCTAAGCAAACTGCGCGGGCTTATAACGTGCTGGGCAGTAGCGGCCTGGCGATGCGCCATACCTACTATGTTGGCCCTGATGGTCGCGTGCTAGCCATTGACCGATCAGTACAACCGGCAACGTCAGCTCAGGATATCGCTGCGAGGCTGAAAGCACTAGGGACTCCGGCGGTGTCCTAGTCATTCCGGTGTTTAGTTGGCGTAAACGCCAAAACCACGGGCCTGGTTGCGATGTCTGGCCATTTCGCGCATATGGCGGGCATCAGCCTCGTTGATGCGTAACTCGCTGATGATGTTTTCCACGTCTTGAGGATTTTCGGATATCAAGCTGTAGGCGACATTTCGCCTGGCGTCTTCCTGATACTGGCCGCTGGGGATGGCGCGGACAATTCGCATGGCTTCATCCGGGTCTTGTTGCGCCACCATCATGACCACATTACTGAGCGCATTGGCTTTGGCTTCACCTTCCTTTAAACCCCTGGCCCAGTTTAGGGCGTCTCTGGGGCTAGCTCGATACCAACTGTTGACGATTTGACCGGCGAGCGGCGCAGCATATTGGTCATCGAGGCGTTCTTCCAGAGCTGCCGCAGCGGCCCTCGGGTTTTGGTGAGACATAGAAGCAATCACATTTTGCACCGCGGTGGGGTAGGCCGCGTCGCCGCGATACTGTTCAAGCCAGGCTAATGCGCCACCAGGATCCTGGCTCGCTCTGTAGTTACCAATACCGGTGATTAACTGGGTGCGCAAACCTGCCTCAGTAATTTGGCTCAAGGTCCGTTCTGCAATGTTCACGGTGTTGTGATTAATGCTCTGGGCAATGGTGTTGCGAACAATTTGTGGGAAGTCATCACGCTGCGTTAGTAACCAGCGAAAACCCTCCTCAGGATGAGAGTTCACATAGCTGTAAGCCACCGATTGATACAGGTTAGCCCGTTGATTGGCGGCCAGCGAATCAATGTAAGCCAGGGCTGCCTGGGGTTCTTGTTGTACCCAGGTTGAGACCATACTGTTTAATGGGCTGACGTTGCCGGTACGGGCAATAAAGTCTTCCACCAGCGGTAGGGTGCGGCGTGGATTTCGCTGGCCGAGCATGGCGAGCATATGTTGTTCGGTCCGAACATTGTCGGTGAGATGTTGTTGGGCAAAAGCAAAAGCTGCATCTTCATCAATATTGATGTACTCATTTAAGATGCCTTGAAACATCCTGGTTCGTTCGTCCAGATTGGGATGCTGTAATACCCGGTCTATCACCTGCTCGGGATCCTCCCGCAGCCAGCGGATCAAGGCTGTGTGGATGGCGCTTTGCCGGGCTCGTGGTTCTAGTTGTAAGGCTTCTTCAAAAGCCATGGCCGGGGGCAGTTGTTGGGTACTCATAATGTCTGCGAGCAGCTTGCCCTGGGTGCCTAGTACTGCCATGACTTCATTGTCAAAACCGCTGCCCTTTAAGGTTGGGTCGCTGAGTAGCCGGCCAGCCAAAACGTTACGCAGTTGAGGGTCTTGAATATTCTTGAAGTAGTCGATGGCGGCTTCTGGATCAACGCGTACCCAACTGGTGACAATATGGGTGATAAACTGTTGGTTGCCGAGCTGACTACGCTCAACGTAGGCAATCGCCCCCAGGGGATCAATTGCCGTATATTTCTCGAGAAAAATACTGACCATATTGTAGTTGTAAAGTGGGTCTCGACTAGCCGCCGCCTGGTCCAGCATCGCTTCAAGTTGTGCACTGTCCGCCAGGTTTGCAAGTTCATGGGCATAACGCAGTTTGTCGAAAATGGTCACCTGAGTAGCAATGCCATCAAAGCTAAGCTGAGGGGTGGAGCCAGCGTCACCTGACTGGCTAACCGCTGGGTTTGGAACTGTTTGGATTTTGCCAGGTATGGTGCTGGTGGCGGGCTGGACCTTGATGGTTGTATCCCGGGTTAACAAGTAGCCAGCAAAGAAGCTCAAGCCACAAACTGTGATGATCGCTAACCCAGGGCCCAGGAACTTATTCATGAGCGCTGGCGAAAGCTAGCCATGCCAAAACCAAAGCAGGCCAGAGCGAAGGTTAAACCGAGCAGCAGCTGTGCTTGCACGCCGCGTATTAAAACGGCGTCGGTAGGATCGTTTGGGTTGATGTAGATCAGTTGCACCGAGCCCACTGGAAAAGCGTTCAAGGTCTCGGTGAGATTGGTTTCGCCGCTAAATGGCGAATCCGTGTAGTACAACTTGCTACCGGTATAGGTTTCGCCTCGATACTGGTAACGGTATGCCACGTCCGGCTGGAACAATGCTTGTTCACCTAGTTGCGTGGTTTGGCTCATGGTAGATCGATACATAATGCCGTTGGTTTGTTGCCAGTCCAGGGTGTTGAAGCCTCGCCAGGCAGCGCTGCCCAGCGTTACCGTGAGCACGAGTCCGGCAGTGAACAAGATGTAACCAATGCCGCGATTGTAGTAGTTCGAACGTGTTCCGGTGGGCATTACCGATGTTGGCTTGATTGTGTAACGTCTTGAAACTGTAATTGATTCAATGTGTAGTAGACACCCTTTTCTGCCATCAGTTCATCATGGCTGCCAAGCTCTTTCACTTCGCCATCCTTTAATACCAGAATACGATCTGCTTCCTGAATGGTTTGTAGACGGTGGGCAATTAGGATCGAGGTACGTCCCTCCATAATGCTTTGCAGGGCTTT
>JBKAGC010000076.1:0-13940 GCA_046290215.1 Pseudomonadales bacterium
GGCAATAACAACCGTGCTACCGCAAACATGAGCGAGCAAGAGCAACATACTGCTGAACAATCGCAATGGCTTCATGAAGCTAACAACACAAGATAGTCTCTTAGAGTATACTTGGACTTCTGTACTCCGGGGACGTTCCATTCGATGCTAGCATTGCTCAATCCAATTTCACTGAACGGATCAACGTGACAAGTCTACTCGCTCCGTCCCTGGCCCTGCTACTGGGGGTTGTGACGCTGGTCATTAGCGCCGAGAAGTTCGTTGAAGGCGCCGCAGCGCTGGCGAAACGGCTAGGCCTACCGGCGCTACTGATCGGTATGCTGGTGATCGGTTTTGGCAGCTCGATGCCAGAAATGGTGATCTCTGCCTTATCTGCCCACGGCGGCAATCCCGGTCTTGCCATGGGTAACGCATTTGGATCAAACATTTCCAACATTGCCTTAATCCTTGGGGTAACCGCTGTAATCTCACCGATCGCCGTGGCTTCATCAGTTTTACGTCGTGAGTTACCGTACCTGGCGATCGTCACTGTGGTACTGGCGGGATTACTTTATATGGACGGCGAACTCGACCGTCTGGACGGCGCCATCCTTATGCTGATCTTTACCCTGATTATGGTCTGGTCTATTTATCTGGGAATTAAGAACGAGGATGACAGTTTCGCTCAGGACGTTGAACATGAACTTGCCGAGCCCTTGTCCCTCACCCGGTCACTCAGTTACACCTTGTTGGGTCTGATTTTTCTGGTCTTAAGCTCGCGGATATTGGTCTGGGGTGGCGTGGAAATCGCCAGCAACCTGGGGGTCAGCGACCTGATCATTGGTTTGACGATTGTTGCCATTGGCACCTCGCTACCGGAACTTGCGGCTTCTATTGCGGCGGTGCGAAAGAATGAGCATGACCTCGCTTTAGGCAACGTCATCGGTTCCAATATGTTCAATACGACCATCGTGGTGGGGATTACCGGCCTGATAGCACCGACGGCATTAGAGCCAGGTGTCCTCAGTCGCGACATACCTGTCATGGTGATTCTCACCTTCGCCTTGTTTGTGCTTGGCTACAACTACCACCGTAATGCCCAGGGCCGTATTAATCGCTTCGAGGGCGGGCTATTGCTGTTTGCCTACCTCGCCTACAATGCCGGCCTGGTTTACTCGGTAATTTCTTAGAACCTGGTGCTAACCCAGTAGCGCAGCGCAGTCTAGCTCTTCAATGGCCGTTAAATTGCGAACCAGCATGGTTTCCGCCAGCGCTTTACCACGCTCGTTAGACAAATCCAAAGAGCCGCACACAGTCACCGGATACACAAGACAACCCAGAATCATATGACGATAGTCCTCAAGCGCAGTAGCAAAGTCATAATCTTCAACGCCATTGGCTTTTAGGCCATCAACATAGCGCTGCAAAAGTGGCTTTTCTAACTTCAGCCGAAGTTCCGACTGCAAGCTCTGGCACATAAAATATGAGAAATCAAAAATGCCCTTGCCCTTCCCAGAAATTTGCCAGTCCATCACGGTGGCAGACTCGCCCTCGGCCAAATAGAGAAAATTATCCTGCCGATAGTCGCCGTGAATAAAAGTCGTATGGGGGGAAATGCCAAGGCTCCAAAACTCTGGAAAGCGTTTACCCACTTCACGAATCAAATCCCGGGTTGAGTCATTGAAAAACTCAGCAAACTTGTCAATACACGGCTCGGTAGCCGGTGCGTATACCAGGTCTCGTAAGGTCTCATAACTGGCCTGGCCCATCACCTCGTAAGCCCAGCGATAGTCCGGTCCATCAACCCTTCCCCAGTACTTGCTATGCATCACGATTAAGTCATCAATCGCAAGTTTGGCTTCTGTCTCGGAAGCGCCAATGATTTGATCGTTGGGAGATACATCGCCCAGGTCTTCCATCAAAATCACGCAGTGATACGTCTCTTGATCGACACAGGCGTAATAACTATCGGGGACTTTAATCCCGCAGGCACCGTTAACCTTATTGTAGAAGTTCGCTTCACGATTGTAGAAATCCAGCACCTGGGCAACCTGAATGTTTTCGTTCTGTGCGGCGCACTTTGCAATCATGGTGTTGGGTAAAGTTTCTGCCCCGGCGTAGGTGAGTTCGATTCTACCGAGTTCGCCCATGAGGCCAACGCCTTCTCCTATGGTCTGCACTGTCGCATCTGTCACCCTGGACTTAAGCCCACCCCCCTGGCTTAACTTATCGTTGAGCCAATCCACGGTGATATCGTGGACACACTTCACCACATCCTGCATAGCCTTCCCCCAATTTATTATTGTTTTTGTCGTGCTATCGATTGTTCTTGCGGAAATTTTTATTCGTCTTTGTAAATCCCTACCACCAATTTGTTGCTGGAAGTGATCGCGGCACGATACATCCCATCAGAGTTAAATGAATAAACCACTTGACCGGCCGGGTCGAGCCCGATGATGCCACCGTTTGCGCCCATTGCTACCAGCCGCTGCTGCACGACCTCGTCGGCAGCCGCTTGTAAGGATATTCCTTTGTACTGAGCGCGAGCACAAATGTCGTGAGCCACCGCGGCGCGAATAAAGAACTCCCCGTGACCCGTTGCCGAGATACCGCAAACGCGGTTATCCGCATAGGTACCAGCACCAATAATGGGTGAATCGCCAATACGACCATAACGTTTGTTGGTCATGCCGCCGGTGGAGGTTGCCGCCACAATATCGCCCGCCTGGTCCAGCGCCACAGCACCAACGGTGCCCTTTTTGTCTTTAATAACCTCTAACGGATCATCATGATCCTCAGACAGCACGCTGCCACGTTCTTTAGCGATAGCACGTTGCAACGCGAGTCTGCGCCGCTCGGTATGAAAGTATTCGTTAGCCACCAGTTCAAGACCCTGTTGCTCGGCAAATTGTTCAGCACCTTGGCCCGCCAGCATAACGTGGGGCGAATGCTCTAACACTGCATTGGCAAGCAGGATGGGGTTTTTAGTTCGTGTAGTGGCCGCAACGGCACCTGCATTGAGATGGCGACCTTCCATAATTGAAGCATCCAGTTCGGCCCGTCCTTCATGGGTAAGCACAGCACCATGCCCAGCATTAAACAGCGGGGAGTCTTCCATGCTAACAATAGCCGCGGTCACAGCAGCCCTGGCTGTGCCACCGGAGTTTAATATGTCATAGCCAGCTTGCGCCGCGGCTGCCAGGGCCTGACGGTAGGAGGCTTCTACCTCGTCTGACATCTTGGCTTTGACAATGGTGCCAGCACCACCGTGGATGACAATGGCAATGGGTTGCTCAGCAGTTGATGGCATAGAAACAGCTAGCATCGTTAGCAAGAGTGGCAATACAAAACGTCGGAGCATAGCGAATATTGTTATTAGGGACCATGCTCACACAATAACGGAATTTTCCGTAAAGCCAAGCCCTAAAAGAAGTGCTTTACCTTGTCCTTGTATGAGCGGCTCATCTTTACCGCGGCGTCATTGTGTAACTGCAGGTAAAACTCGCCGTTCATATGCGAGCAGACTTTCTTCACCCGCTCCAGGTTGACGATGGTACTGCGGTGTACCCGCTGGAACTTCGCTGGGTCTAGCTTGGCTTCCAGATCTTTCATGGTGATGCGCATCACATGGGTGTTGTCGTTCTCATGAATGCACATGTAATCCCCTGCCGCGTCTACCCAGTCGATGTCTTTGGTTTCCACGAGGGTGGTTTCGCCGCCGTCTTTGATCGCTAATTTATCGGGATAGGACTTGATACCAGAATGATCTTTCAGCAACTGTGAAACAGCACCCTCAGATTTACCCGTAATGCTAATGATCAGTTCCAGCAAGCGCTGCTTATCGGTCACTGCACCGGCCTGAGAGAAATGATCATGGGCTCTGGCCACCGCCTCTTTGAGGCGATCTTCATCAATTGGCTTGAGCAAATAGTCCACGGCGTGAACATCAAACGCCTCTAAGGCGTATTGATCAAAGGCGGTGACAAAAATGATCAGGGGCATATTGTCCTGCTGAAGATTGCTCACCACATCAAAACCTCCTAATCCCGGCATTTGGATATCGAGAAAAATCAGGTCAGGTTTTAGTTCCGTAATGGCGTTTAAGGCGGCACGGCCATCACTACATTCGCCGATGATCTCAACCGTATCAAGCTGCTCCAGGCGCAGCCGCAAGCCCTTTCTCGCCAGGGACTCATCATCAACAATCAGGGCACGAATTTTGGTCATGGCTCAAGCTCTCTCATAAGGAATGCGAATTTCGACTTTTAAGCCGTGAGGTAACACGGGTAAAAATTTACAGCTGTGCTGATCACGATAAAGTTCAGCTAGACGTTCACAGGTATTAGCCAGGCCGACGCCACCAAAACTGGGCTGTTCTCCTGGTTTCAGATCAAGACCAGGGCCGTCATCGATCACTTCAAGCAATAGGTCACCAACAAACAGACTCGCATTGATGGTGATGGTACCGCCATCGATCCTGCTAGCAATGGCATATTTGATGGAGTTCTCAACCAGCGGTTGCAAAATCAAGCTCGGCACCAGTGCTTTCGCTGCTTCTTCGCTAACATTAATTTCAACCTTGAGCCGGTCATCAAACCTGACCTGCTCAATCTCCAAATAGAGTTTCATGGTGTTAAGTTCGTGATCAAGATCCACCTTCTGCATAGGATCTTTGTCCAGGGAGTAACGCAGAAAGTTACTCAGTTTGCTGACCATTTCATTAGCAACGCTGGTGTTTTTTTCCAGAATCAGCGTGGAGATAGCATTCAAGGTGTTAAACAAAAAGTGCGGGTTTAACTGGTAGCGCAGCATGCGTAATTGCGCCTCATGGGCCATGGATTCTGCTTTGATACTACGCTGCTGCTCCTCTTGTAACATGCGCGCGAACTTCAAGCCGAAGTACAAACCGCTCCAACCAAGAATCAGGAAGTAAGAGTAACCAAACAAACCATTAAAGTAGGCCAACATGCCGTACTCTTCTACAGCGCGGAAATCATCGTAATAAATAAACTGTGCGCCGTTTTTCACGGGCTGCCAAATCGCCGCCACCAGGTAGGAACCAGCGAGTATGCCGATAATTCTGACGTAGATGGGCTTCTCCCAAATGAGATGGTAGAAGTACCTCAATGCGGTTGTTAGTAAGAATCCGGCCGCAGCGTCCACCACCAGTAGGGAAATACGCTCGAAGGGTTGGCCCCAGTACACATCTCGAATGAAAAACAGGCTAACCCAACCCAGCCAACCCAGAAGCTGCAGCCCCCAGAACTGGTTCGTTGACTGGTTGAAGAAGTTACCAAATAGTTCGGCTCTCGCCTGGTTTGATGCCATAAGACTCTCGAGTCACTGACAACCTCGTCAGTAACAAAAACGATACAATTTCCAAACAATTATAAGTGATTAAGCTGCTAAGCTATTATTTATTCAACCTTGAATCCACTCGAACTATCGCAGCACTTCCCCTCTGAATAGGCTGACTAACCGCTATCTGACGAACTTATGGCTGACCAACCCCTGGTAAAAATCGTCTTCGACGGCACAATGACCGGTGAATACGACGAGGCGACCACGAAGAAGCGCTTTCAAGCGTTGTTCCGCTTGCAAAAAGACCAAATTAGGCGTTTGTTCAGCGGCAAATCCTATACCATCAAGAAAAACCTCACAGAACCGGCGGCCATGGATCTTGCCATCAAGATTGCCGACGCCGGCTGCGAGTGCGCCATAGAACCCATGCCAGATGAAAACGATCTGAGTCTACAACCTGGCTTTGTGGAACGACGCCGCCAGGGTAACCGCCGTATCAAGTTTCGACGCGGACCCCGTGCGGGTGCTATTGTGCCTGATCGTCGCAGTAACAATGGTCGACGCAAAACCGACCCCCATGCGGACGAAGATATCTACGCAAACAATTAGGCACAGCTATGGAATTTACCGGGCGATTAAGCGCATTGCGTCATCCCGCTTATTTTCGCTACTGGTCAGGTTCCTTTGCCTCAGTAGGCGCTACCCAACTGCAAGTTCTGGCTCAAGGTTGGCTCCTTTATGAGCTGACCAATTCTGCCGTGCAACTAGGATACCTGGGAGCCGCAGCTTCAATCCCAGCCATTGTCATGACGCTTTTTGGCGGCGCTCTGGCAGACCGAATCAATCGCAAGAAGCTTCTGATGATCACCTCGGTGTTGGTGGCAAGCTTACTATTCAGCCTCGCCTGGCTAGACTACAGCGAACAAGTAGAACCCTGGCACATCATCACCATTGCTGGGATGGTGTCCTTCATTTCTGGCTTTGACTGGCCAACGCGGCAGGCGATTTTTCCGAGTTTAATCGACAAGGCCGATATGATGAGTGCCGTGGCTTTAAACTCAATCATCTGGCAAAGCTGCCGAATGATCATGCCGGCGATTGGCGGGCTGGTCATTGCTACTGCGGATACCTCCGCCGTGTTTGCCTTATGTGGCTTGGGCTTTTTGATCATGTTTACGGTAGTGGCAACTTTGCCTATTCACGGCCAACCGGACAAAATGCCGGGGTCGGCGCTCCAACAAATCGCTGAAGGCGTGAAATTCATCACTCACAATCAACTGTTTCTAGTTTTGATTTCCCTGTCCTACATTGCCATGTTCTTCGGCATGGCCCATATGCAATTGATGCCAGCTTTCGCCAGACTGCTAGAGACCAGTGAACAAGGTTACGGACTGCTAATTTCCGCCACCGGTGTTGGTTCTGTATTGGGCACTCTGTTGGTGGGCTATTTTCAAAACTCAGAGCGACTGGGTGTTTTTATCCTGACTAGCGCCTTGTTATCTGGAGTTGCGGTGGCTGGCTTCGCGTTGATGACGGCATTGTTGTCGCCTGGCACAACCACCTTTGTGCTTGCTATTTCTGCCCTGATGATTGGGTCCTTACTCAGCTCGATGTATATGATCACATCGATGACGGTATTGCAGTTGAACGTCCCTGACCATCTACGGGGACGAGTCATGGGGATCCACGGCATTACCTACAGTTTAATGCCGCTGGGTGGCTTGTTCGCAGGCTGGATTGCAAGTCTGTCATCGCCACCCGTGGCGATATTAGTCGCAATTAGCTTGTACAGTCTCGTGATTGTTTGGATTGCCTTAACCCAGGCTCACATCCGCCACCTGGCTGCCCATGACTCATAGCCCAGGTTAGGTTCGAGAGTTACTTTTTCGGTGTGTTCCAGATATCCCGGCTGATGCGCCACTGGCCGTCGGGCTGCTGGCGCATGATCCACAAGTGACGGCTTACAGAGCGCAGCGGCGCCGCGTTTTCATCCTTCTTTGAGCGCAGGTAACCATCAAAGGTCAGGCGGACCATGGCCATTTGATGTTCCACCACCAGTTCCTCTACCTTCACCTCTTGATCGAAGCGAAAGTTTTTCGTGAAACCATAAAACTGCCGGGCCTCTGCAATGCCAACATCGTGATTCTTCGACGGCATCATCCACACGGCATCGGCGGTGAAATAGTCGAAATAGCGTTCGAAGTCATCGGAGCGCAGCGCTGCCAATGCATCCAGGACAACGCGTTTTACGCCGCTGTACCGTGGATCAAGTTTTGCCAGTGCTGGAGCCATGTGGGAGTTCTTAGGTTATTTGCTCTTATTATTTTATGCGCGAGGGGCATAGTAGCCCCGTGGGCGGGGCACTATCTTACCCCGCCGCCCCGCACTTGCAAGCGAGATTATGTCACGCTGGGTCTTGCTGACACCTGCTCATGCCAGCGCTTTAAGTTGCTAAGGCCTGAGTCATAGGGCAAACCCACCAGGCTGGAGGCAAAATCAACACCACAAAGCAGGGAGATGTCCGCCACTGTAAAGCGATCCCCGGCAACATACTCACTTTCGCCGAACTCACGGTCGAGGCGCTTGTAATAGGCATGAACGTTTTTGTCGCTGGCGGCTTTTGCATCTGGAATCTGCGTAAACAGCCCTAGTTTCGCTACCACCGGACCATTGACCCACGAGGTACCCACCTGAGTCCAAAATTCCAGCTCGATCTGGCGATTCCTCGCTTCGATAAAGCCCAATTCATAAGCGTCCCTACCGAATAAGTTCGGCTCAGGTTGGATCGCCTCCAAATAGCGGCAGATCGCCACAGACTCAGGAATACAGCGGCCATCGTCCAGTTCCAGCACCGGAATTTTACCGCTGGGGTTCTTTTCGAGGAATTCATCAGCCTTGTGTTCACGCTTGCTCATATCACAGTTCACGCGCTCAACTTCCAGGCCCTTTTCCGCAATAAAGATCTCTACTCGCCGTGGATTTGGTGCGCCCGGGTATACATATAACTTCATGTCACTAAAACCTTAACCAATGAAAAAGGCAGCCACCCTACCACACCCCAGAGAAGCTGGAGAAACATTAAACAGCGCACAATCCTGGGCAATATCGCCCGACAAAGGCCAAAAACGCCCACATTTCGCACCAAAATGTGAACCCCGTCACAATCTTCCGCTAAAAAAGCCCGCAGACTGCATAAGTCGTTGTGTGCCAACGAGTTTAGTGATGGTTTCGACAGCCGCAGACATTGGTAAGGGCATGGACATGTCCATAATTGACGTTGATACGGTTCCCCTCAGCAACGATGGAGACCTGTCTCTATTTTTTGTTGGTACAGGGGCCGCTTTTGCGAAAACCCTGAACCAGAACAATTTGTTGATCGTCAAAGGCGACGATCATCTGTTAATCGATTGTGGCTCAAAATGCACCCAGGCCCTGCATGAAGTGGGCATCGCCGTGGATCAGTTGCAGAACTTTCTCATTACCCATTCTCACGCCGACCATATTGGCGGTCTCGAGGAAGTGCAGCTATTTGGCCGCTACGTCAGCCAGGTCAAACCACGCATGATCATCAACGAGGAGTATCAGGACATCCTCTGGAATCAATCCCTGCGCGGCGGTTCAGAAATGTCTGAAGCGGTGCCGTTGAGTTTTGAAGATCTCTGGGAAGTCATTCGACCGACCCGGGTGAAGGGCTACCAACGTGAGACCTGGGAAGCAAATATTGGCTCGATCAACGTCAAGATGCCCCGCACCATGCATTATCCAGACAGCGCTGAAAGCTGGAAAGAGTCGTTTTGGAGCTGCGGCGTCACCATTGATGACCGCATATTGTTCACTTCCGATACACGATTCGATCAAGATCTGCTGGAAGAATTTGATGATCAGTGCCACTTTGACCTGATCTTCCACGATTGCCAGCTTTTCACCGGGGGCGTCCACGCTTCCCTAAACGAGCTCAAAACTTTGCCTATGCATTTAAAGCAGCGCACTGTGCTCATGCATTACGGCGACAACTGGCGCGACTTTGAGCAGGAAGCCCTCGACGCCGGTTTCCACAGTTGGGCTCGCCAGGGTGCCTTATACAACTTTCCAGAGGTTCAGGCGGCACGCAAATAACGTCCTGGATAACGTTCTAACTGCTTGTTTTAATTCTCTTTCTACTGAACCAGAGGACATCTCTGGCCGCTGGCGTTCAAACGCTGCATATGCTTTACTTCTGCCCGCTTTTTAACACACGTTTTTTAAAGGAAACATTTATGGGTCAATTAGACGGTAAAGTCGCCCTGGTCACCGGCGCCGGTGGTGGTCTTGGTGAATCTCACGCGTTATTGCTAGCTAAAGAAGGCGCAATGGTTGTAGTTAACGACCTTGGCGGTTCTCGCGACGGTTCTGGTGGCGGCTCTGCCATGGCCGATCAAGTGGTCGACAAGATCAAAGCGGCTGGCGGTAAAGCCGTGGCGGATTACGGCAATGTCACCAGCGAAGAAGACGCGGCAGCCATGATCAAACGCGCCGTCGATGAATTCGGCAAAATCGACTTCTTGATTGCCAACGCCGGTATCCTGCGTGATAAGTCATTCAAGAACATGACCAATGACATGTGGGACATTGTTATCAATGTTCACTTACGCGGTACCTACCTAACGGTTAAAGCAGCCTACGACCAGATGATCGAACAAGGTCACGGCGGCTCCATCGTTGTCACTTCCTCTACTTCTGGTTTGATCGGCAACTTCGGCCAGACCAACTACGGCGCTGCAAAAGCCGGTATTGCTGGCCTAGCCCGTTGTTTGTTCCAGGAAGGTTTGAAGTACGGCATTCGCGTCAACATCCTCGCACCTGCTGCCTGGTCACGTATGACCGAAGACATCTTCCCACAGGGTAAGAACATGGAAGAGCTGTTGTCCACTGATAAGGTATCACCCCTGGTGGTATGGCTCGGTAGTGACGGCGCGAAAGATGTCACCGGCAGAACCTTCCTTGTGCAGGGCAACAATGTGCAATTGCTATCCTGGCAGTCTCACACTGTGGCCATCAAAGACAACGCAGAAGAGCCGTTTTCTGTAGAAGAGATTGGCGATATGGTGATGGAGAACTTCGAGCACTGGCCGAAGGGACCACAACCTACTCCCCGTGAATTCGGCGCTTAAGCGAACCTCACGATGAGTACCAAAAGGCAGCTTCGGCTGCCTTTTTTATTGCCTGTTTTTCTCTTATGGGCAAATGCTATGATCAAAGCCGATTAACACTGCAAGGGGAACAAGTCATGTCTGAAGCAAAGTCCGAAATCGAAATGCCAACCATGGGCGCAGGTGAGCCAAAATCCATTGAAGAAGAGCGCACCGAACGAAAAGAGAAGCTCACTGCAGCCTTCCGTTTATTTGGTAAGTTTGGCTTTGATGAAGGCGTAGCTGGCCACATTACCGTACGTGACCCAGAACGCACCGATCATTTTTGGGTGAACCCGTTTGGCCGTTCCTTCAAACAAATGCGCGTTTCAGATCTAATTCTGGTGAACCACGATGGCGATATTGTCGAAGGCGAAGGCCCCCTAAACGGCGCTGCCTTTGCGATTCACTCGCAGATTCACAAGCACCTGCCACACGTCACAGCAGCGGCGCACACACACTCAGTGTACGGCAAAGCCTGGGCTAGCCTCGGCCGACCACTAGATCCACTGACGCAAGACTCCTGTGCTTTTTATGATGATCATGTGGTATTTGACGAGTTCAATGGCGTCGTGCTCGATCTTGATGAAGGCCGTCAAATTGCCGAGAAACTTGGCAAGAAAAAAGCCGCCATTTTGCAAAATCATGGCTTGTTAACCGTGGGCAATACAGTGGATGAAGCCGCCTGGTGGTACATCACCATGGAGCGCACTTGCCAGGCACAGTTAATGGCCGAAGCGGCCGGTAAGCCGATTCTAATCTCCGATGAGGTAGCCAGAAAGACTCACGCCAACGTGGGCTCCCCTGTTGCCGGTGTGTTTAGCTTCAAGCCCCTTTATGAAGTCATCACCACGGAACAACCGGATCTGTTCAACTAAGGAGTACTCATGTCTACCACTCAAGCGAACTATGGTGACATTGCTGTCACCATGCTTGACGGCTATGTAGCCCAGTGTGAATTCAAACGGCCACCGAACAACTTCTTTGACCATCAGCTCATCAAAGATCTCGCTGATTGCTTCGATGATTTAGACAAGGATCCAAACTGCCGGGCAATTCTGCTTTGTGCCGACGGTAAACACTTTTGTGCTGGTGCGAACTTCAGCAAAGACGGTGGTAGGGATTCCCTGCCCCGCTCTGCTGATGAACCGAATCCGCTGTACACCGAGGCAGTGCGTTTGTTCAGCAACAAAAAGCCGGTGATTGCGGCGGTCCAAGGCGCCGCTGTAGGCGGCGGTTTAGGTGTCGCGGTGATGGCTGACTTTCGCGTGGTGTGTGAAAACACCCGCATGACCGCCAACTTCGTCAAGCTTGGTTTTACCCCGGGCTTTGGCTTAACGCACACACTGCCGCGCTTGATTGGCCCGCAAAAAGCCAACCTGTTGTTTATGACCGGACGCCGCATCGACGGCAAAACCGCCTATGAATGGGGTATGGCTGACGTCTTTGCAACTGCAGAAACACTCCGCGAGGAAGCCTTAAAACTCGCTCGCGAAATTGCCGAAAATGCACCACTGGCGCTCATATCCCTACGAGAGCAAATGCGTCCTGATCTCGCCGCGGCAGTTCAGCGCCATACGGATATCGAAGGCAAAGAACAGTACTGGCTGCAAAAAACAGATGATCATAAAGAAGGTATCAAAGCCGTGGCAGAGCGCCGGGTCGGCCAGTTTACCGGCAAGTAACCCTAGATCATTTCACCAATCTGATTGATGCGATCCACCACATAAGGCATTTCATCAATTGGGGTGCGCCCTACCCGGACAATGACGCAGTCCTTTTCTGGGATACACAAAATGCGCTGGCCGTCATAGCCGCCGCAATAGAACCATTCAGGTTTATCTGGGCGCATCCACCACTGTGCGCCATAACAATATTCCTCATCTCGATAGGTCGTGGAGCGCGCATAGTCCACCCATTCTGGCGTTACGATCTCATTACCGTCCCAGGTGCCGCCGCGCAAATACAGCAAGCCAAACCTGGCGAAGTCCTGGGGAATCATTTGCAGATAAGACGAGCCGATAAAGGTACCTGAAGTATCAAACTTCGGCGTTGCGGTTCGCACGCCAATGGGTTCAAACAGTTCATCATTCATGAACCGCAACATACCGGAAGCACCATCGCCAACAACCTCTTTAAGGATCCGGCAGATGATATTCGTTGTGCCACTAGAGTAGTTCCAAAAAGTTCCTGGCTCATGTTCCAATGGCATATTGGCAGCAAAAGCCCCTGTGTCATGGCGCCCGTCCATCATGAGCATAGGGATGACATCGGAGACGCCACCATCCACGTATTCTTCATTAAAACGCAATCCGCTAGACATCCGTAACAACTGATCCAGCGTGATGTGCTTACGTTCGTCGTTTTGCCATTCTGGTACTGGTGCCGGGGCATAAATGTCCAACTTGCCTTGCTTCACCAAAATGCCAACCAGCGCCTGGGTCACGCTTTTTGCCATAGACCAGGAATATTGCAGGTAAAACGCATTAGCGCCGGCATCGTAACGCTCTAAGACCAGCTTGCCATCCTTAATAATTACCAGCCCGTAGGTCACACCCTGGGCTTCATTTAGGTCAAAAATTTCATCCACCAGCGGCAGAATAGCTGGGTCTGGCTCTGCCTTCTCCCAGCCCATGGTCGGCCAGGCAACGCCTTCAGGCTGCGCTGGCAGTGGCGGCAAATTCTCAGCGATGGAAGACGGTTTTAACATGGTAGCCCCTTAAACAACTTGATCATCGATTCATATCACTAATAGTCACAGCATACCTCAATTGGCCTGTTGCGGAATTGCCTATATGATGAAGCAAACAACAAAAAGGGGGCAATATGAAAACCTTCAGCATGTATCTACTAGCGCTGCTAACAAACATATGTATCGCTCAAGTGTTCGCCGATAATCACGCAAGCCACGGCAATAACTGGGGCAAATGGGGCAAAGATGACGAACGGGGCGCTGCAAACTACATCCAACCAGAACATATTGTTGCTGCCGCCGGCTTAATCAAACGCGGTGAAGTGTTCAGTCTGGCGATCCCTATCGATGCTAATGGCCCGGTCTTTCCCACACGAATTCCGCCCCAGCACTTTATGGTTTTAACCGGCGCTGACTATGCCGCCGGCTTACCGCCCTACGCCGGTGAATTAAAGTTTGCGGATGATTACATTTACATGCCGCTGCAAGGGTCCACCCAGTGGGATGGCTTATCTCATGCCTGGTACGGCGATACCTTGTACAACGACATAGATCAGGGCGCAATCAAATCAGCTAACGGTGCAGGCGGCGCATCAAAACTTGGCATTGAAAATGTTAAAACGGGTTTTGTTGGCCGCGCCGTACTCATCGATGTAGTCGCTTACAAGGGTGGTGCCCTACCGCAAGGTTACGCCATCAGCCGGGCTGATATTGAAGGCGCACTTAAGAAGCAAAACGCCACCGTCAAAGAGGGTGACGTGGTAATCATCCGCACCGGGGTGGTACCGCTGTACTATGAG